>JAAZIO010000036.1 GCA_012800805.1 Clostridiales bacterium
AAGGTAGGGATTGTCCTTCCACTCCATGTGGACGGTCCACACCTCGGGGTCGTTAAACTTGTTCAGCTCGATTTCGTCATAAACCCAGGTCAATCCCTTGAGCGGCGTCATCGTCGCGAAAATGTCGCCTTTTTTATCAAACACACGCATTTTGCACTCGTCGTAAATATCTTTTGGAGGTTCTTCGTCAAACCAGACAAAATCGAGCGATGTCCCCTGAAATTTCTCTCGTCCCTGGTCGCATGACTTAAAGCCTATTCTGCTAAACCCCCCAAACGAGTTGCGCACCACTATATAGTCGATGATTCCGTATTCGGGCGAGTTTTTTTTGCCGCTTTGCATGACAATTTCATGGATTGCGCCTTTTGGCAGATACTTAAGCACTTTGCCCTGCGCCACATCCCGCTGAACCTCATAAGACAAGCTCACAACCCAGCCCGAAACGCAGTCTTTGTTTTGCCTGTAAGGATGAATTCCAAGAGCCGTCCAAACAGTTTCAACGGCGCCGCACTCGGTTTTTCCGCTGCGGTTTCCTCCAAACACCCAGCGGTTTCTTTTTTGGCATTTATGAAACTCAAGCTGTTTTAAATGAATTTTTTCTTTGTTGTAGTTTAAAAGCGCGTCGGATACTCTGTTTTTTTCTTCTCTTTCTATGTCTAAAATTTTTTTGACGATGTCAAGGTCATTCATCGCTTGAAATATAAATCTAAAAGCATTGAAAACGGTAATTTTTATGTCGGAAGAAATTGTGTAAAAAATCGCGCGAAAAAGGCATCCATCGTGCGGTTTTTGCGGTTTTGTTATTAACTGCTTTATTTTTAGATATAATTGGTGTATAATGGATAAAATCTCTATGAAGATGAACAAAAAGATACTTTTATTTTTAATATCGATACTGCTTATATCCGCAGCGGCGGTGCTGCCGCTTTTCTCTGCGGGCGAAGTGGCAAGCGCGGACGCTAAAACCTATCTCTACGTCGCCCGCTCAAAAGTAATATTTTATTTCGACGACGGAAGAAGCAAGCTGTATCTTCCCGAAACTTATTATCTTGTTTATATATCCGAGGATGATTTGGTATACAATGTAAGCTACGCGGACATACCGGGATATGTCGGAAAGGCGGATTTCACAGCCCCTAAATCAAACGGCGAGGTAGACAGAGCGGGCGAGGCGCCTAACGTCATCCTGACTCTTTCGGTTGACAGCTTCGAAATCGCCCGTAAGACGTATGACAACACTTACTCATACTATTACCTTGGCGACAACGCGAGAATAGAAGACGAAATATTTGTAAAAGCCGTAAAGAACGAACAACCATTTATTATTCTTAGCGTTCCAAATGATAAGTTCGTTTCATTTACCGTTCCGCTTCATAACGTGGCTCTTAACGCAAAGGCCGACCTTGAAAGACAGACAGGCGGCGGTGACGGCGCAACCGTTGGAGAAACCACCGACAGCAACGACAAACTGCTGAGAGGAATACTGATAGCCGGCATCGCGGTTCCCGCCCTGCTTATAATCATTCTTTTGTTTATTCCTAGAAAAAAGAAAAACGATTACGATTCCTTTGTAAGGAAAAAATACGGCGAAGGATACCGCTACCCCGCGGCGCCCCCCTACGAGCGCCCATATGACAGATACGAGCGCTACGACGACAGAAGATACGACCGCGACTATTACGACCGTGGCTATGACAGAGACAGAAGAGACTGGTAATATAATGCCTGCGATAATTAATCAAAATGACCTGATATAGTTACGCCAGTTTTAAATTAAAGCGTTAAAAATAATTCCTTTGATTAAAAAACCTCCCAGCGGGGAGGCTTTTTATTTAATTAAAACACCTTTATTCTTTCCTGAATGGGCGCGACGGATATTGTGAACTCCTCATCGGGGTAGTATCTTTCGCCGTCTATGCAAAACGGCTGAGGCTTTTCAAGCTTGACCTTTGCCTCGGTTACGGGCATAAACACCATGTTTTTGCTCTTGTATTCTTTTGTGAAACCTATCCAAAAAGCCTTGAACATCGGGAAGAAAATCTTGATTTTAGACATCAGTCCTCTTTTCTTTGGCGACTTAATCAAAAGCATATGAAGCCTGCCGTCGTTTGGCTCAAACATCTTGTTGAATTTAAAGCCGAAGCAGCGGGATGAATCTATGAACATAATAAGGGTGTAAGTATCCGAAAACTTTTTCCCGTCGGCCTCGATGTCCGCTTTTATATGAAATACCTTGTATTCAGACAAAACTTTAAAAAAATAGGCGAGAAGCTTAAACTTCTTTTTCGCCTTAACGGTTGTGGTATATCCTATCGGGGTAAATGTTCCCGTAGCCGCGACATAAACAAAACGCCTGTTTTTTATGACTCCCGTTTCTCTTAAAAGCCTGTCGGGGTCGCCCTTTTTGCTCATGTGCTTTGAAAGCTCGTTTAAGGTGCCGCAGGGGAAATAAAAAATGTCCACACCCTTTCCGCAGGCGTTGTGGACGGCGTTGTTGAGAGTGCCGTCGCCGCCGCAAACCGCTATGGCGTCGCAGCCTTCAACATCCACTATATCGCTTGAGTTTTTTATGTTTACAACCTCTATTTGGTTGAATTCACCGCCAAGCTTAGATAGAACCTTTTCTTTAGTGGCTCTCTCCGAGTTGCCGCACATGTGGTTTATTATGATTTTTAAGCGTTTCATAAATTTAGTTTTCTCCACTTCATCATATTTTATCTTAGCATATTTCGACACATTCAGCAACAATTACTTTTGAGCGCAAAATAAAGGGAAAAAATTAACGCTCAACACTGCCGCCTTTAAAAAGTTTAAGCAATTAAAGTAATTAAGCTTTATTATAAAAAATAAACAAAGCGTCTAAATTAAAATAAGGTTTTAAGAAATTAAGAAAGCATCTTAATTTAAGATAGCAACTTAAAATTTTCTAAATATTATTAATTATTTTTAAACATATAAATAAAAACCGGTTAACCGGTTTTTATTTATTATTGCTTATCGAGTTATCTTTTTCGTTTTTATCCTTTTCTTCAACATCGCCGATATGAATTTCCGTATTGTCGGCTCTTAGCCGTTTCTTTTTAAAATCAACTTTATGGGCGATAAGTTTCATTCCGTATACCAAAACGGCTGCGAAAACGGTAGAAAATCCCGCTTGTATCGCGTTTGCGCCAAGGGCGTATACAGCTCCCGCAAGCGTTCCGTAAATAAACGCCTCCGCAAGAAAATAGCCCGCCATCATAAACACTCCCGCAGCAAGCATGGAAAATACCGAAAGCGTAACCTTTACCGCCTTACTCGCGCTCATTTTATCCACCGCCCTATAAAGCAGCGCGCAGATAAGCCCCTCAAGGCCTTTGATTACAAGTGTTACCCACATTGTAAGAGGGAACACTATAAGGTCTGCAAAGAACGAGCCGAAACCCCCCGCTATTAAGGCGGGAATAGGGCCAAGCAATACCGCGGTTATAAATATAACGGTGTCGCCAAGGTTTGTGTAGGTCTCGCCGTTTGACACGCCAAGAAGAACGGTGGCAATGGTCACAAGCGCCGTCATGAGAGCGGTATAAGCTATTTTCTTGGTGGAGATTTTTTTCATGAAAAATGCCCTCCGAAAATTCAAAGGGCAAGAGATAGCAAAATATGACGATATTCGCCAAATTCTTTCCCAGTCTGACTTTACAGGCGGTTGCGGATTCTCACCGCATCGGCTGTTGGGGCTGTTGGACTTGTCCGCAAAGCGGCATCACCACCGGTCGGGAAATTCTCCCTGCCCAAAGAATTTTGTTTTTTGTGATACTACATTATATTATGATGTTTGTCAACGGTTTTTAACGATTTTGTTGAAAATTTTTCATTTGCTTGAAATTTTTAACCTGATACCCTATGTAAGAGATTATATGTTCAAACTCAAAGACCCTGTTGTTAATTTGATGTCTGTTATCCTTTCTTTGCTCCTCAAACGGCTTATCAATGGCTTTATCTTCGAAAGCAGTAACAACAACTAAACAATCAAAAAAGCCCTCATTTTCGTTTTGCAAATTCTTAAGTAAGCTGCAATCTCACTTTAGTGAATTTTCTGACATAACTAAATGCCTTAAGGACGCTCTTAGCAGCCCTCACTAAAGCTTGATTTGCGTTAAGAGTAAAAAGTATAGTTACCGCTTAGTGCTTTTACTTACTTATTTTTAGCTCGCTTGCTCTATCAAAACCATGACCTTTTAAATTGCACTTAATGGACTTAAATTTAATAAAACTGTTTTAAAGTATAAAATGCGGCAAGGAACTTAAGATGCTAAGGGGAAAGGAAAAAGCCGCTTTCGCGGCTTACCTCTAGGCTGTTTCGTATTCAAGTTCGTAGATATTGGAGATTTTGCCTTCGGACAATTCAAACTTATACTCTTTTGCCACAAGCCCATCGTTGTCTTTTACAAGTATCGCTACAACGTCCGCGCTATCATGGGAGTATTTTGGAAACTCAATGCTCTCAAACTCCCCAAGGGATTCTTTAAGCGCCTTTGCCGACAATCCATCGGCTAAATATCTTTGAGCTCTCTGTTCATCCCCCGCTTTTATTGCCTCAAGCAGAAGATAAGGCGTTAGCGCCCTCACATATGCTCTGTCGTTTTCATAGTCAAAATCCGTGCGGACGGTTTCAAACTCTTCTTTTTCGTTTGAGAACTTAAGCTCCTTTGTGATGATTCTGCCAAGCATGTCGTTAAGGCGGTAGCGCAGAATTATGGAGTTTCTTTCAAACCTTATTTCATCATAAACTCCCGAGAGCAAAAGCTTGTATGTGTGCTTTGCCGATACAATCATCAAATACTCCCGCTCGTCCACCTTTCCCGTAAGCGTGATAAGAGCGCCAAATGAAACGGGCGCTATCTCAAGCTTGGGGTTTGAAACCATAACCTTTAGCGGAAACACGGCGTTTACTCCGCCGTTTTCAATCATAAGCTTTTGAGTGTCGTCGCAAAACAGCGTAGCGACATGGGTAAAACCTCGGTCGGTGAGCTTTTTTTGAAGAATGGCGTTGGGGATGCTCTCTTTTTCGGGAAGCTTTGAAAAGGACAGCTCGTATACTCCCCGCCATCTGGTTACGAAAATCTGGCCGTCAATCCTAAACGGCGAAGTATGTATCCTGACGCTTCTCGGCGGCTTGTTCCCTCCTATCGGAAACGACGAAAGAATATGCTCCCCGTTTGCCTCAAAGAAGAATGATTTCGTCATCGTCCGCCCGTCAAAAACCAGGTATTCGTTTGGGTCGCAATGAACAAAGAATTTGACACTCACTCTATAAATATATTCCTCCCTTATAAATTAAGAACTTTTTGCGTTTTTGCCTGTAAGGCCCAAAGACTTGCAGATTTCAAACAGCGATTCCTCGGGATAGAGCGCTTTTTCAAGAGAGAATTCCTCGTCCTTTTTCGGCTTTTCAACCTTATCAACCGCTACCGCTTTCTCAAGGCTCTTTTTTTCCTGGGTTATTCTTTTAAACTCAGACTTAAATTTTTCAAAAAGCCTTTCCATTTCCTCATCGTCCGAGGTAAGGCGCTTGCTTTCGGACTTGAACTGACGCTCCATATCGCCTCCGCTCTGCATTCTGTCCAGCGAGAAGTCGCGGTGTAACATTTTTTCAAGCTCCGTCACGGTGTTTGCGACAACCGCCTCCATGTTAAGAGCGTCTTTGCCGAAATGATAGCGCTCTTTTAGCTCCTCGTAGGCGTTTGTCCACTTGGCCTGAAAAATCTTAAGCCTTTCAATCTCCAAGGCGTATTGTATTTTAAGGTCAAGCGTCATCTCGTTAGCCTTGTCGGTTGCGGCTACGATACTCCTTTTTATCTCGTCCTCGCGGGAGCGGTAGTGTTCAAGCTCTTCCTCAAGAGCCCGAATTCTTTCCTTCAGCGCGTTTATTCTGTCCCTTTGTTCCCGCGCCAGCTGCTCGAACTGCTCGTGCTGCTGCTTGGAGTATTCTTCGACCTCGTCCACGGCATAACCCCGCTTGACAAGAGTGAAACGCGGCTTATCCCCCTGAGATAATGTCTTTTCCAAAGCGCACCTCATAAAAATAAAAATTGCTCTTTTATAATGACTTATAAAGAGCAATTTTTCAAAGGTTATTATTATCGATTTATTTCTAAGATTGTCGAATTACACCTGATTATTAAGCAATTTGTTTTTCAGGGCAAACAGACTGTCGGAAAGGTCAACCTTATACTCCTGCGTGTTTACAACCCTTAAATATTCGGGATAGAACGACGCAACGCACTCGTCGGCATACCTTGCTATCTCCTCAAGCGTAGGAATATTGTAAACCAGCTCGCCGCCCTTAAACACATCCACCATAAGATTTTTCACTTTATAATCATAGAAAGTGGTTTTTTTCCAAGTATACTCGGGATGGAAAATGGTCAGCGGTTTGCTTTCGTCAAACTTGTCCTTCTCAAGGCAGATAAGGTCAGCCTGCGACATTCCGCTCTTGTCGTAAATCCTGATAACTTTTTTGAGTCCGGGATTGGTTGTTTTTTCGTGCGTGTTTGAGATTTTGATTTTCGGCCTGAACGCTCCGTCCTCCTCTATTGCCGCAAGCTTGTATACTCCGCCAAGGCTTGGATTGTTGTAGCTTGTTATCAGCCTTGTTCCTATGCCGTATACATCGATTTTGGCGTCTTGGGCATGAAGCGCTAAAAGTATGTCCTCATCGATATCGCCCGAGGCAAATATAACCACATCGCTGTGGCCCGCCTCGTCCAGCATCTTTCTTGCCATTTTGGACAGATACGCAAGGTCGCCGGAGTCAATTCTTATACCGACGGGCCTATGGCCTTTTGCCTTAAGCTCGTCAAAAACTTTGATTGCGTTTGGAACCCCGCTCTTTAAGGTATCGTAAGTGTCCACAAGCAACAGACAACTGTCGGGGTAAAGCTCTGCGTATTTTCTAAATGCCGTAAGCTCGTCGGGGAACGACATTATCCAGCTGTGGGCGTGAGTTCCTTTTACGGGAATATCAAACATCTTGCCCGCAAGCACATTGGATGTTGCCCTACACCCGCCGATGTAAGCAGCTCGCGCCCCGTATATGCCCGCGTCCGCGCCTTGTGCGCGCCTAAGGCCAAATTCTAAAATCTTGGATTTCGTGCTTTGGCAAAGCCTTAGCGCTTTTGTAGCTATAAGCGTCTGGTGGTTGATAAAAGTCAAAACGGCCGTCTCAATCAGTTGCGCCTGAAAGATAGGCGCGGTAACCGTGAGAATCGGCTCGTAAGGAAAGCATATTGTTCCTTCGGGTAGGGCTTTGATGTCTCCCGTGAACTTAAAGTCTTTTAGCTCTTTTAAAAATGTTTCGTCAAATATTTTAAGTGAGCGAAGGTATTCTATGTCTTCGTTTGTAAACTTTAGGTTTGTTATATAATCTATGACTTGTTCAAGGCCCGCGGCCATCGCGTAAGAAAAATTCCCCGTTCCTCTATAAAACACGTCAAAGACCGCTTTCTTTTGCGCCACGCCGCTTTTCAAATAACCGTTCATCATGGTTAATTGATAGAGGTCCGTGAGCAGAGCGTAATTTTGCATCAATTGCCTCCTTGGGACGGGTCAGGAGACTTGGTTATTTTCTTTTTGGGGATAAGCGCAAAGGACGCTTTTTCCTCCGCAAATCCCCCAACCTTATTTCTTTTGTTTCTAAGTCTTACTTTTTGAACAAACAGGTATATCTTGGTATAAGTCTTGGAGTAATCAACCTTGTTTTCCGAAATGTCTATCACGGTCTTGTCGTAGCTTACTTTTAACACCGTGTATACTATTCCTCCAACTATTGCAAGCGGGAAGAGAATAAAGCAGATAATCTGTGTTACGGGCACGGCGTCGATTCTTAAATATTCCATCATCGCGCGGATTAAGAAATACCACATGAAATAGAAAAAGCCGAGTATCCCGGGAACCCTTACTTTGTTATCCTTTTTATACATGAAAAACCAGATGACAAAGCAGGCTATCGCTCCGACGATGTTCCAGACCGACTCATAAAGGAATGTCGCGTAGTGCCAGCCGGCACCCGGGCAGGGGCAAATGGGTTCATAGCAGTTTTCTATAAATACCGAAAAAGGAAGCCCTTGGGGAAAGCCTTCAGCAATCAGTGTGCCGTAAGCTTCTTGATTTATGAAGTTTCCCCATCTGCCTAGGGCTTGCGATAGTAAAAGCGTGGGAATGACAAGGTCGACCAGGGCGCCAAACGATATTTTCTTTTTGTGCAAAAGATAAAAGAAAAAGCCGCCCAGTATTCCGCCGAATATACCGCCGATTATGGTTATTCCGCCTTTCCAAATCGCTATAAGGTCTACAAAATCATCCCATGTTCTTACGGGGAAGTATTCGGGCCTGACCGCGACGTAAAAAATTCTTGCAAAAATAACCGCAAGCGGAACCACCCACAAAAACAGCTCTATGCCGTCGTCAACCGTAAGTCCCACTCTTTTTCCCGCGATGCAGACATATACAAGCGAGAGTATCATAGCGGCGGTAATGATGATACCATACCAGGCTATGTTAACCCCGAAAACCGAAAATGCTATTCTGTTAATTGCGCTGAGCATCTTACACCTCTATTATTGCCAATTTCTTGGCGCCGCTGTTCCTTACCGCAAGCTTAAATACATTATTTATACCAAAAAGCTCAGCCATCCGCTCGGCAAACGCCTCGGCGCCGATTTTATCCACGAAAGCGAGAATCGTTCCCGCAAAACCTCCTCCATGCACACGCACGGCCTCCGCCCCCTCGGCAAGCGAGGCAAGCGCCACCGCGTAGGGCAAAAGCTGTTTTTCGTCATGAGGAGAGTAGAGGTTTTGAAGCATCTTCCAAGAGCTTTCGCCTGAAAGCCTTATCTGCTTTAAAAACTCTTCTTTATTGTTTCTCTCGAGCGCGGCCTTTGCTTTTTCAACCCTTTCGCACTCGTCGAAGAAGTGAAGGGATCTAAGCACCGCCCTGCCCGAAACTTCCTGCATAATTTTATCGGCGTATTTGATTATGTCCTCTTTTTCTAGCTCGCTTAAAGTGTCTTTTGAAAAGAACTTCGCCACATTTTTCATGTCGTTAAGTATACCCGCGTAATCAGAAACCAAATCGCTGTGGTCACCGCCCGTATTTATGACAAAAATGTCAAGGCTGTCGCCCAGCGTCCATTTTACGGGAATGACGGCGGGGTCTTCGGGGTCAAAAAAGTCTATGACGTTTATGCCGCCAAGGGCTATTGCCGCCTGGTCCATAAGACCGCAGGGTTTTCCGAAATACGCGTTTTCTGCATACTTTGAGGCTTTGGCTTTCTCGATTGCGCTAATCTTGCCGTCGTTGTAGAGGTCGTTAAATACTTCCGCCACAAAAACCTCAAAAGAGCTTGACGAGGAGACTCCCGCGCCCTTTGGCACGTTTGAGTTCATCGTGGCGCAAAAGCCGCCTACTTTATAACCCTTTTGTTTGTAGTATGCCGCAACTCCTCTGATTAATCCGGTGGAAGTTCCTCTATCCGTGTCCTTTACCGCGACATCGGATAAATTCACCTTCATCGGCGGATAACCTTCGGAATTTATGTAAACAATATTATCGTCGGTTTTGTTGACGCAGGCGAAGATGTCCACTGTGACCGCGGCGGTTAGCACTTTTCCGTGGTTGTGGTCGGTGTGATTGCCGCAGATTTCTATTCTTCCGGGCGAGGAAAACAAAAGCAACTCGCCCCTCTCGCCGAAGTTTTTTTGGTGCGCGCTGACAAGAGAGAGTATTCTTTCAGTTTGAAAACCATCAGCTTTGCCGTAGATTTCTTCCTGAACGGCAATCGCCGCTTTACTCAAAGCATCTTTTTTAAAAATAGTAGTTGTCATACGCACTCCGTAATTGTATAATAATTAATAGTTTTAGCTTAATTGTGAAAGTGTATTGACGAATTTGATTATAACAATATAAAATATAATTTGCAATGAAAATCCCAAATTTGATATAACTTGTGATTATTGTTTCAGTTTTTAGTAAATTCGAAATATAAAAATAAAATTTATATATAAATTTGTAATAAAATAAAGGGTCTAATTTTTGTATGGAAAATGAGAATGCCACACTGCAGAATGTATTAATCAACGTTGAAAGGCTAATCAACTATGCCAAATCAAAGCTCTATCTTGAAGAAGAAGACATCATCTACACCCGCAATTTGCTTTTGGACGCGCTGAGTATCAAAACCGCGCCTTATTGCGGCGACACAGAGGACAAGCCCATCCAAGAGATACTGGACAACATTACGGAATACGCAGTCCAAAGCAAGCTTATAGACCCTTTGGACAGAATTTTGTTTGAAACCAAAATTATGGGTATCGTTACCCCGCCGCCCTCAAAGGTTATAAGAACCTTTGACTCTCTTGCCGGCTCTAAAGGGGTTGCCACCGCTACAAATTATCTTTACGACATTTCGGTAGCTTCAAACTATATAAGAAAAGTCGATATCGACAAAAACATCAAGTGGGACTACGACGGCGAACTTGGCAAAATCAAGATTACCATCAACCTGTCAAAGCCCGAAAAGGACCCGAAAGAAGTGGAGCGCGCAAAAAACGCCCCCGCGGGTTATCCCAAGTGTCTGCTGTGCCAAGAAAACGTCGGCTATGCGGGCCACGCAGGCCACCCCGCAAGGCAGACGCTTAGAACCATTCCCATAAAGCTTAACGACGAAGACTGGTTCATGCAGTATTCACCTTATGTATACTTTGACCAGCACCTTATTGCCATATCCGAAGAGCACCGCCCCATGGACCTTAACGCCGCCTCGTTTGAAAGAATGCTCGACTTTGTCGAGCTGTTTCCTCACTATTTTATAGGTTCAAACGCGCCTCTTCCCATCGTCGGCGGTTCCATACTTGCCCACGACCACTATCAGGGCGGAAAAAAGGTTCTTCCCATGCTGGACGCGCAAAACGAAAAGCACTATGTGTCGCCTAAATACAGCATGGTCAACTTTATGACGGTCAAGTGGTATAACTCGGTTATAAAGCTTGAGTCCAAAAACCGCGCTCAGCTTGTAAAAGCCGCAATGGACATCTTCGAAAAATGGAAAGGATACAGCGACGAGAGCGTAAATATCATAGCAAGCAGCGAAGCGGACGGTAAGATTATCCCCCACAACACGGTCACACCCGTTGCCTACATCAACCGCGACGGCGAATACACAATAGCCATGGTGCTAAGAAACAACCGCACCGACGCCGCCCATCCTTTTGGCATTTTCCACCCCTCCGAGGAGCTTCACAACATTAAGAAAGAGTCCATCGGAATCATTGAGGTTATGGGGCTTTTCATTCTCCCGGGCAGGCTTTCAAAAGAGGCGATGGAGATAAAAGACATACTGACTGGCGCCATTCCACTTGATTTCAAATCCCTTGCCGACGACACCAATCCGATGCACAAGCACCTTGGCATGATAGCCCAGCTTACGGCGGACTACGGCACATCGCTTAGCGAGGAAAAAGCAAGCGAGGCTGTAACCAACTACATCAACACCGCCTGCGAGAAAATTTTGAAGACCACGGCGGTGTTCAAAAGAGACGACGCGGGCAGAGCCGCCTTTGAAAAATTTATACAATACGCACTAAACTGAGCATTATCAATTCGCTTTAAATAATAAAAAGGTCAAGATACTTGACCTTTTTTTGTTTAACCAAAAACGGCTTTAGGAAAAGTTTACATATATGGCAGCCATGTTTTACAAATTAATGCTCTTTAATATTGTTTGTTTTGTATGTCAGCTCTTTAATAAGATTGTATAAGCCCAAACCTACTAAACAATTTTTACGTAAACAACTGTTTATGTTTTAAAACTTTAATTTTTTCAATTAATGTTTTTCAAATACTTCACTTAATTATAAAAAAGGTCAAGACACTCTTAACCAATTGGTTTTGGCACTCTATTAAAAAAGGTCAAGACACTCTTGACCTTATAGGATGTCTTACATAATTATTTACATCTCAACCCTTGAACTTAAAGCTCTAGAGAGGGTGTTTTCGTCGGCGTATTCAATCAAACTTCCCTCGGGAAGCCCTCTTGCTATTCTTGTCACCTTTATGCCGAGCGGTTTTATCAAGCGGGCAATATACATTGCGGTAGCCTCTCCCTCCACATCGGGATTGGTGGCAAGAATAACCTCCTCTACCCCGTTAAGGCGTGACAGAAGCTCTTTGATTCTTATATCAGAGGGTCCCACTTTATTCATTGGCGATATCACGCCGTGAAGCACATGGTAAACTCCCTTAAAATCTTTAAGCCTCTCAAAAGCCGCTATGTCCTTTGGTTCTTTTACTACGCAGATGACCTTAGGAGAGCGCTCTTTGCAGATGTCGCACACATCGTTGTCGGTGTAGTTTCCGCAAACGGAGCAAAAGTGGACTTTGTCTTTTACTTCCTTTATAGCCGCAATCAGGGCGTCGGTATCTTCCTTTGAGGCGTTCAAAAGGCTGTAGGCATATCGCGCCGCCGTTTTTTCGCCGACTCCCGGAAGCTTTGTAAGCTGCGCTATTAAGTTTGAAAGCGGCTCGATGTATCTCATATCAGAACAAACCGCTTCCGGCCAGAGGGCCAAGAAGTTCCGAAGAGAGGTTGTCAGCGGCCGCCATAGCGTCCTTTATCGCCGCGACGATAAGGTCCTCAAGCATCTCGACGTCCTCGGGGTCCACGGCCTGCGGATTAATTTTAACCGCTACTATCTCCTTGTTCCCCTTAAGCGTAACTTCTACCATTCCGCCGCCCGCGGTGCCGGTTACTTCCTCTTCCGCAAGCTTTGCCTGAGCGTCCTTTAATTGTTTTTGCATCATCTGAGCCTGTTTCATGAGCTGATTTATGTTAGCTCCGCCGAATCCGCCAAAATGTCCCATTGTTGTCCTCCTATGGTTTTATTTTAACATCGTCACCGAACATTTTCAAAATATATTGAGTTGTGTTTTCCTCGCTAAGCTTAAGCCTTGCCTTAAAATCCACTTTATAGTCGGAAATTTCCTTTAATATCCCGTTTATCTTGTCACGGTTTTTCTTTTGGCTTAAAAGGTTGACCGTAGCCTCGGAGGGTAGATAAATTACAAGATCCTCCCCTTTAATCTCAGGCTCGCCCGCAGAGAGCGCAAGCACCAAAAATTTATTCTTGCACTCGCCGTCGTCGTAAGTTTCGCGCCTAAGTTTTGTCATGACATAATCAAAAAGCTTCCTTGCCCCGTATACGCCCTTTGGCTTTTCCTCTTTTTCCTCTAAAGCGTCAAACGGAAGCGGCTCGTCCAAGGTGTCCAAAACAAAAAGCGGAGCTTCCTCGTCTTTCTTTTTATCTTCCTGCTCGTCGATAAAGAAAGGCATTTCGTCAAAGACGGGCACAACGCCATCTTTCTCTTTATAATCTATATTCGTTTCGCTTTGCTCTTTTGCGCTATCTTCCGCGGCGTCCGTATTGCCTACTTCCTTTAAGTCTTTCAGCGCTTCTTCAAGCCGTGCGATTCTATCTAGCAAAGTTAAGTCAATTGCGGGCTTTTTGCTCTCCAGCGCTCTTATGCGTTCTTCTAATTTAAAATAGTCGTTTTGCTGGCTGACTTTAGCCTCAAGCCTTTTTATCCTCTCCTCAACTGCGGCAAGGTCCGCGCCCTGTCCATAAGCCGCCTCGCCTTTAGCATCCGATGCCTCCCCGACGCAGGCTTTTACTATCGCGGCGTCAAACAGCACCCTTTGCTGCGAACTGTATCTAAGCTCCCCCTCAAGCGATGAAAAGACATTGAGAACAAATAAAAGTCTTTGGTTTAAAAAAGTGTCGCCTAGCTCTTTCATCGTTTTAAACAATTCCACGGGCAAGGATAAGACGCTCTCGGCATTGGGGCAGTTTTTTATAAACATTATGTTTCTGACAAATTCGGCAAGGTCTTTTGAGAGCATTGCCACGCTTTTTCCAAGGTCGGCAATCGTTTTGGCCATGTTTAAAGCTTTGCCGACGTCACCATACAGCGTGGCTTTTGCAAGCTCGCCAATTTTTTTGGGGTCGGACGCGCCAAGCACTTCAAGCACTTTTTCGTAGGTCACTTTATTGTCGCAGTAGCTTAAGCACATATCGGCAACCGAAAGCGCGTCACGCACGCTTCCCGCTCCCGCTTCGGCAATCACTTCAACCGCCGCGTCCTCAAAGCTTACCCCCGCTTCCTTATAAACCTTCTTTATGTGGCTTGCGATTACGGGCGTGGGGACAAGCCTG
>JAAZIO010000005.1 GCA_012800805.1 Clostridiales bacterium
CGTCTTTTTCAAAAGGACGGTGAAGGACATCAAAATACGCAAGCAGGAATTTTTTGTCGGTAAGGTCAAACTCCACCGTCTTTTTGGTCGCGGGGTCTATGCCCATGGCGCGCGCCATTTCGGGATACGGGTCCTCAAATGCCCTTATGCCGTCCGCGGGGTGGATGTTGAGCGTTGTCCAAAATCCTCTGTCTTTAAGCGCTTTTAAGAAGCGCTGAGGGTCGGGGAACAGTTTTTTGTTCCAGGTATAACCCGTCCAACCTCTGCCGAGAAAGATGTTTGAACCTTTGTATTCTTTAGGCACTTCTTTTACAAGGTGCCAGTCCATGTCTATTGTGGCGACGGTTATTGGAATCTTGCGCGAAATGAATTCATCCATAAGCGCAAGGTAGCTTTCCTCCGAATACGGGAAGTATCTCGACCACCAGTTTGAGAGAGCGAACTTCGGTATTACGGGCACTTTTCCCGTTAAATTATAAAAATCTTTCAGGCAGCCGAGGTAATCATGGTTGTGGGCAAAGATGTAGTAATCCTTTACTTTTTTCCTTGGCACTACCATGCCGCCCTCAAGAACAAGCGACTTGCCGTCGTCGAACATCGAAACGCCGCCCTTTGCCATAAGGCCTTTGCCGAGGTCGACAGCTCCAAGACGCATATCCAGCGTCCTGCGGGTGCCCCCCAGGTTGCCTTTTGTGGAAAGGTAGGCGTTGGTTTTTCTGTCTTTGATTTTAACCGTTTTAATTTGGGTGTTGAATTTTAATACAACGCTGTTTGTTGTTACGGTAAGGTTTGCTCCCTTTAAAGAAAAGTCCACATCGGGAGTAGCGAAGCTGCGGCAGAGCACGGTTTGCGTCGGCCTGTCCTCAAACGCGTCCGCCTTGCCAAGCTCTATTCTGAAAAGACGGTCGCTTAAAACGCTGATTCTGAAATCTTTGCCTTTATATACGTGGCTTTCATTGGTAGGTTCGCAAGTTATTAAAAACCTTTCCATAATCAATCCTTCTTAAAAATAATCGCTAAAAACTTGCAGTCTTTGCCTCCTATGGCAATCATGCCGTGAGGCTTGGAGCTGTCGTAAAAGACCGTGTCGCCCTCGTTTAAAATCTCTTCCTTGCCGTCGATTGAAATTTTCAGGCTGCCTTCAACTATATAATCCATCTCCTGACCTGCGTGAGTGGAAAGCTGGATAGGCTTATTTTGTTCATCTTCTCTATAGGGCGCAATTACATAAAACGGTTCGGCAATCCTGCCTTTTAAGTTGTACGCCAGATGTTTATAGGTAAATCCGCTGCGGCGCTCCACGCTGAGCCCTGCGCCTTTTCTTACTATGCTGTATCTTGAAAGCTTGGGGGTGTCGCCCGTAAAGAGCGCGGTTACGTCAATTCCCAGCCTGTCCGCGCACTTGCAGAGCATCGTGACGGAAAAATCTCTCTCGCCCGTTTCATAAGACAAATATTCATCGACGCTCATTGAGCAGACGTTTGCCATTTCTTCGGGCTCGATTTCCTCTATCTCTCTAAGTCCTTTTAATCTTTGAGCAATTTCCATCGTGTTTGACATATTCTTCCTCCAATATTTATATCAATTATATAATAGCGGTTATCCGATGTCAAATATCAATCTTACAGGGCGCCGCATATAATAGCGTGTAGCATTTTTTCAGGAGGCATTTATGTGCGGTATTGTGGGATATGTCGGGCAAAATAATGCGGCAAAGGCCGTGCTGGACGGGCTTGAGTTGCTTGAATACCGCGGTTACGACTCCTCGGGTATCGCCCTCTGCCGCGATAAGCTTGAATTATATAAAGATTGCCTTAGGGTGCGCGCGCTTAGAAACCTTGTTCCCGACGGCGACTGCGCTCTTGCCATCGGCCACACAAGGTGGGCGACGCACGGAATGCCGTCGAGGAAAAACGCGCACCCTCATATATCGTTTGACGAAAAGGTGGCGATATGCCATAACGGAATAATTGAAAATTACCGCGAGCTTAAAAGAGAGCTTCAGCTAAAAGGCATTGATTTTTACTCCGATACCGACAGCGAGGTCATAGCGCATCTTGTGGCGCTTGAGCTTAAGGATTCAAAAACACTTACCGAGGCGCTGATTAAAGCCACGAAATATTTAAAAGGAGCCTTTACCATCCTTGCCATCTCTCCCCTATTCCCTGGCGAGATAGCGGCATACAGATACAACGCCTCGCTTTTGGTGTCAAAAACAAAAGACGGAGGGATAGCTGCCAGCGACGCGCTGGCTTTATACAAATACACGGACGAAGCATACATACTTCAAAACAACGAGGCGGCAAGGATTACCGCAAACTCCATAGAGATTTTCTCAAACGGCATAAAAATAGAAAAAACGCCGGTAAGGATTGAAAAATACACGCTGTCGGAAAGGGAGTGCCATATGGACAGCGAAATACTTGAAATCCCCTGCGCGCTCAAAAAAACTTATGTTTCCGTTTCGAAAACTTTAAAGGGGATAAACTTAGACGGCATAGACAGCGTTGTTCTTAGCGGATGCGGCACGGCGTTCCACGCGGCGCTATACGGAAAAAGGGTTATAGAAAAACTTGCCCGAATACCCTGCTCCACCTATATCGCAAGCGAGTTTTCGGAAGCATCGTTTATTAACGAGAAAACCCTTGCCATATTCCTTTCGCAAAG
>JAAZIO010000037.1 GCA_012800805.1 Clostridiales bacterium
CGTAGAGCATCTGCTCGGAAAAGACGACGCCGCCGGTTCTTGAAGCAAGCTGCATGGCGTTTTCGATTGCCGCTTGAAAATTCGATGTTACTTTCATACGTGCTCCTTACTCAGTATTTTTCTAACCAGTGCCGCGCGGAGGATGTCCCTCTCGACTTCGTTCAAATCCTTATCGCCGCTTATCGTTGCCGCGCCCGACATTTCAACCATTTTGTCAAGCTCGGCTAAATCATGCACCGGCAAAACTTTCAAAATAATTCCCAGTTTTACTTTTGATATAAGCGAATACAAATCCGCCGAGGACAGCATATAAGCGTTCTTTAGTATTCCGTATGACCTGCAAATATCGTCACGGAGATAATAATTTGTTTCGATTTTCAAAGCCAGCCTAGCCTTGTCCTCAAGCTTTATGATTTCAAGAGCCGCCCTTTCCACATATTCTATTATCTCCATTTCGCTAAGGCCAAGTGTTCTTGAGTTGGAAAGCTGATACATGTCGGCTATCGGCGCGCTGCCCTCCCCGTATATGCCTCTGAATGTCAGCCCCTCGTATTTCGCGATTTTAAGTATGGTGCTGTCCATTATCCCCGTCATTTTAAGGGCGGGCAGAAACAGCATTACCGACGCGCGCATGCCCGTTCCTACATTGGTCGGACAGGCGGTCAAAAACCCGAGCTTTTCGTCAAAGGCTATCGGCAGCGAACTAAGCAGCCTGTCGTCGTAGCGGTTTATTCGCTCGTATGCTTTTTTCAGATTAAATCCCGGCTCAATGCACTGCGCCCTTATGTGGTCCTCTTCGTTAAGCATTATGGAAAAGGTGCCGTCCTTTGAAAGGACAAGACCGCCCGTGCTTGAGTTTTCGGCAAGGTCAGGGCTTATGAAATGTCTTTCGATAAACGAAAGCTTTTTTTTGTCGCTGAGCGATGAAATAAAGTAAAAATCATAGTCGAACAAGCCTTTTGCGGCAAGTTCGGCGTTTTTCATAACCTCCAGCAGCTCTTCGGTATACACTCCCCCGGAAGCCATAGGGAAAACAACGCCCCTGACATTTCTCGCCAGCCTTACTCTTGAGCTGACCGCGGTATCCAAAACGCTCATTTCTCACCTCCGGGCCTCTTGCCCTTGTGCGTCGTGGCGCCTTGAAGCTTATAAATGACCTTGTTTACTATGTCGCGCATTTCGTAGTAACATTCGCTGCAGCCAAGAAACAGCGTTGAAGTGAACTCCGACGCGGTTGTCCCGCATACTTTGCACTCTTTACCGATTTTGGCAAGCTTTTCAAAAACCGCGACCTCGGGCGGAACTCCTCCCGAAATGAGCTTTTCATAACAGGGCGCGCAAAAATGCAGTATTATATGCTGTCCGTTGCCTTGTTTTGAGTATTGCAAAGTAGCTTCTCTTTCACCGCAATATTGACACTTCATATTCCCTCAACTAATTATTGTAATGCGTTGCCCTTATTTTTTCAAGCTTTATACTTTATAAAAAGTTAAACCGCAACATGCTGTTTATCAAAATCAAAACCGCTTAAAAATTTTGCCGATATTATAATTTCCATAATAGCAAAATACTATCTTATGTTAATAAAAAAGGCGGCTGATGCCGCCGGTATTTTTACAGATTAGCGACAAGATTTTTAAGGTATTCTTTTAGCCTGTCCTTTAGCTTTTCGTCACGCAGGGCAAACTCGATTCCCGCTTCCAAAAAGCCTTGCTTATCGCCTATGTCATAGCGTCTGCCCTCAAATTCGTAGGCATATACTCCCTTTGTCTGAGCCTGCATGCTCATAGAGTCGGTCAGATATACTTCGCCGTTCTTTTTGGGCGTTTTTTCGATAAGCCTGAATATATCGGGAGTTAAAATAAAGCGTCCAAGGCTTGTAAGCTGAGAGGGGATTTCGCCTTGGGGTTTTTC
>JAAZIO010000038.1 GCA_012800805.1 Clostridiales bacterium
GTTGGAAGCAATTAACCGCCGAAAGGGCGGTTTTTTTAATATAAGAGGTGTATATGATAATCGTAATTAAAGACCAGAAAAACGAAAAGCAAATCGAAAGCCTAAAAAACTGGATAAAGGGTCTCGGCCTTGATGTCCATATGTCAAGAGGCGAAAACTCGCTCATTATGGGGCTTATCGGAGACACTTCAAAGGTCGATATCGACCTTATCCGCTCGCTTGACATTGTTGAGAGCGTGCAGCGCATCCAAGAGCCTTATAAAAACGCCAACAGGAAATTTCATCCCGAAGACTCGATTATCGACGTCGGCGGACACAAGTTCGGCGGCGGACACTTCCAGATTATAGCGGGGCCCTGCTCGGTTGAAAGCAGAGAGCAGGTGATTGAAGTGGCAAAGGCTGTAAAGGCGGCGGGAGCCACCATTCTTAGAGGCGGCGCTTTCAAACCCCGCACCTCGCCGTATTCGTTCCAAGGGCTTGGGCTTGAAGGGCTTGAATACCTTAAAGAGGCAAGAAAAGAAACGGGCATGCCTATCTGCACCGAGATTATGAGCGAAAGGCACATTGACGCCTTTTTGGATATCGACATCATTCAGGTTGGCGCAAGAAACATGCAAAATTTCGAGCTTTTGAAAAGGCTGGGCAAGGTGGATAAGCCCATTTTATTGAAACGAGGTCTTGCGAACACGATTGAAGAGTGGCTGATGAGCGCCGAATACATCATGAGCGAAGGCAATATGAATGTCATTCTTTGCGAAAGGGGCATAAGAACTTTCGAGCCTTATACAAGAAACACCTTAGACCTTTCCGCAATACCCATCTTAAAGGAAAAGACGCATCTGCCGGTTATAGTAGACCCCTCGCACGCCTCCGGTCTTTCAAGGCTGGTGCGACCCATGTCGCTTGCCGCAGTAGGAGCGGGAGCGGACGGGCTTATCATAGAGGTTCACAACGACCCGTCAAAGGCGCTTTGCGACGGAGCGCAGTCGCTAAAGCCCGAACAGTTTAAAGAAGTCGTAGACAACATCGACGTAATGCTGCCGATAGTAGGCAAAAAGAGAGACAAACAGGAGAGAGTATGAATATCGGAATAGTCGGGCTTGGGCTTATCGGAGGCTCGCTCGGAAGGTCGATTATTAAAAACACCTCCCACGCCGTATTCGGCTTTGACCGTGACGAGGGGGCGATGATTAAAGCCGAAATGCTGCAGGCGATAAACGAGCATCTTACAGATGGCAAGGTAAAAGAGCTGGACCTTTTGATACTAGCTCTTCCTTTAAATGCAACGTTAAAAGCGCTTGATTATTATGTTCCCTTGCTAAAGAGTGGCTCTTGCGTAATCGACTGCTGCGGGAACAAAAAGAGGGTCTGCGACAAGATGGAGGAGCTGCAAAAAATCTACCCCGATGTAAGCTTTGTCGGCGTCCACCCCATGGCGGGAAGAGAGTTTTCGGGGATATCGCACTCCATGGCGACGCTTTTTGAAAAAAGCTACATCATCTTTACCCCGGTCCACACCCCGATTGAGGTTCTTGACGGCTTAAAGAAACTGTTTTTATCGCTTAAAGTTGAAGGAGTTGTAATGTCAAACCCAACCCTTCACGACGAAATAATAGCCTATACCTCTCAGCTTGCCCATGTTGTTTCAGCGGCGTATGTAAAAAGCCCCAACGCCGAACGGCATGTGGGATATTCCGCAGGAAGTTTCAAGGATATGACTAGGGTAGCAAAACTTGAACCGAACATGTGGACGGAGCTTTTTTTGGATAACAGGGATAATCTGTTAAGGGAAATAGATATTCTTTTAAAAAACATAAAAGATATCCGTGACGCGATAGAAAGCGGCAGCGAAGAGAGGCTGAAGGAGCTTTTAACCGAAAGCGCCGAGAGGAAAGAGAGAGTTGAGCAGCTAAGGAGAATGGGACTTAATGAAAAAAGTAAAAGTTAGCGGGGAGACTCCCTATGAAATCATTATAGAAAAAGGCGCGCTAAACAAAGTATGCGACTATGCCGGTTTCCTCTCATTTAAAAAGGTGATGATTGTGACCGACGAAACCGTCGCTCCCTTGTATCTGAGTGCGGTAAAAACGAGCCTTGAGAGCGCAGGCAAGATATGCCATTAAACGATACTGCCCCAAGGCGAAGAGCATAAAACCCCAAAAAGCTACCTTCAGATAATTGACGCCCTGGTTGAGCGAGGTTTTACAAGAAAGGATTTGGTTTTGGCGCTGGGCGGCGGCGTAGTTAGCGACATTGCGGGCTTTGCCGCAGCCACATATATGAGAGGGATTGACTTTATAGTCTGCCCCACCACGCTGCTTTCAGCAATCGACGCCTCGGTTGGGGGAAAGACGGGGGTAGACTTAAAGCAAGGCAAAAATCTGCTGGGCGCTTTTCATGCCCCAAGGCTGGTTTTGATTGATATTAACTCTTTTAAAACGCTAAGCGAAAGCGAAATCAAAAACGGAATGGGCGAAGGCATAAAATACGCTGTTTTGACGGGCGGAGAGCTGTCTAAAATGGTTGAGGTTGGAATAAAAGATTTAGAGCGCTTTATTGAACTTTGCGTGTCCTATAAAAAAGACATCGTTGAAAGAGATTTTAAAGAAAGCGGCGACAGAAAGCTTCTTAATCTCGGCCATACCTTTGCCCACGCCGCGGAAAAACTTTCAAACTATACGCTCCCTCACGGGATTGCGGTAGCTAAAGGTCTGATGAGCGTATCGGAATACGCGTATAGAACAAATAAACTTAGTTTTAAAGATAAGGAAAAAATAAAAAACATGATTAAGGCGGCGGGCATAGATGAAACAATGCCTTATAAAATAAATGAGCTTGCCTTTGTCATGCGCATGGATAAAAAAGCGGACTCCGATGGCGAGGTATCCCTTGTGGTTCCTTACTCCGTTGGAGAGTGCAAAATCGAAAAGACAAGCATTGATAAAATAGTTGAGGTTTTAAAATGAGAGCGAAAGCATTTCCGTCAGAATTGGTCGGCGAAATAACCGTGCCCGCTTCAAAGTCGGTTGCGCACAGGCTTTTAATATGCTCTTCGCTTTCAGATGGTGAGACTGGGATACCTGGCAGAATCGAGGGCGACGACATTTTGGCGACATCCGAGTGCCTTTCGGCGCTCGGCGCCGTTATCGAAAAAAGCGAGGACGGACTTAGGGTTAAAGGCGGCATAAAAAACTTAACGGTTAAGGCATGCGCCAAAGAGAGCGGCTCAACGCTGAGGTTTTTGCTGCCCGTCTACTCTGCCCTTGGCGTAAAAGCCGAAATCAAGCTTTGCGGAAGGCTGGCATACCGCCCCATTGAGGGACTTTTCAAAACCCTTGAAAGCCGTGGCGCTATGCTTAAAAAAGAAGGCGACACAATAAAGGTTGACGGAGTGCTGAGCGGGGGAAAATTTATCGTTGACGGCTCGGTTTCATCGCAGTATATCTCGGGCTTGTTGTTTGCTCTCCCTCTGCTTGACAGCGACAGCGAGCTTATCATTGAAAACGGCATTGTATCAAAAGGATATATCGATCTAACCTTAGAGGCTCTTTCAAAGTTTAACATTAAATATGAAACAACCAAAAACGGCTTTATCGTGCCGGGAAGACAAAAATATGCCACTCCCCATAAAGTTGAGGCGGAGGCGGACTGGTCCAGCGCCTCATTCTTTGCCGTGGGAGGAGCGCTGTCGGGGGCAGTTAAGCTAAACGGGATAAACATTAACTCAAAGCAAAGCGACAGGGTAGTAATTGAGCTTTTAAAAGAGGCGGGGGCAAAAGTTGAAGAAGATGAGCGATTTGCTTTGGTGTCAAAAGAAAGTTTAAACGCCATTTCCTTTGACGCTGAAAACTGCCCCGATCTTGTGCCCGCTATGGCGATGTGTCTTGCCTTTGCTAAAGGAGTATCAAGAATATCGGGGGTAGGCAGGCTCAAAGACAAAGAAAGCGACAGGCTAACTGCCGTAATAAATAACTTAAACGCGATAGGGATAAAGAGCGAGCTAGACGGCGGCGCACTGAAAATTTACGGCGGAGGGGCAAGGAGCGGAAAAACGCTGTCATACAGCGACCACAGGATAGTTATGTCATCTTTGATATCTTCCGCGGGCGGTATTGAGGTTGAAACCGACAGCGTAAATCCCATTTCAAAATCATACCCGTCGTTTGTTGAGGACTTTAAAAAACTTGGCGGTAAGATAGAGATTTTAAAATAACATAGCGAAAATCAACTGATATAAAATACTAGTGAAAACTTAAAACCAATAAGACATTGTTGGTTATGTATAAAAAAGTTCATTAAGAAATAAAAGCAAAATAAATAAAACAATCTCATAAAAACTAAAAAGAAAAAACAAGCTCATAAGGCATTAAAAGCACGCAATAAAAATCTATAAAACGAAAATAGCAGGTTAACAAAAATTTACTTACAGATATCAAGCATAAGTAGAAACAAGTATCTGATAGATATTGTATCGAGTTAAGTAGATAAAAAGCGGCTTTATAAAAAGCCGCCTTATAGACAAAACAGATAGAAAGCTAGGTATTTATGAAATTATTTGATGTTTTAAGTATCGAGATATTCGGAGCGTCGCACGCTGAGGAAATCGGCGTAAATATTTTTGGCGTTCCCAAAGGGACCAAAATAGATAAGGCTTTTGTGCAATCCTTTGTCGACAGAAGAAAAAGCGTGAAAGAGGCTTTTTCAACGGCAAGGAGAGAGGACGACCATGTAATGTTTGAAAGCGGAATCAATGGCGATACCTCAGACGGCGGAGTTATACGCGCGGTCATAAAAAACACAAATGTAAGGCGGGGAGACTATAGCAACATAAAACACATTCCCCGTCCCTCTCACGCGGACTATCCCGCTAAAGTAAAATACGGCCTTAACTATGACCTTAGCGGCGGGGGGATGTTCTCGGGCAGAATGACGGCGCCGCTTTGCATTGCGGGGGCAATCGCTAAAGCTGAGCTTGAAAGAAAAGGCATTTATGTTCATGCGTATGTGTCGGAAATCGGAGGCGTCAGATTAGGCTCGTATAGAGAAAGGGAAGTAGGTAAAGAAGATGCCGAAAACGCAGTTTATAATCCTCTTTTCGCTCTTGAAAAGGAAAATGCGGATAAGGCGTACTCATTGATAGAAAAGTTAAAAAGCGAAGGCGACAGCGTCGGCGGCGCAATAGAGTGCCTTGTATTCGGTCTTCCCGTGGGGCTTGGCGGCGCGCTGTTTTGCGGAATGGAAGGAAAAATATCCGCCTCCGTCTTTGCCGTGCCGGCTGTCAAAGCCGTTGAGTTTGGCGCAGGGGTTAGTTTTTCTTCGCTTAGGGGAAGCGAAGCAAACGATGAGTATTATTTTGACGGAGATAAGGTTAAAACATACACAAACAACTGCGGGGGGATAGCCGGCGGAATGACAACGGGCATGCCGCTAAAGCTAAGGGTAAGCGTAAAGCCAACCCCGTCGATAGCAAAGGAGCAAAGGTCCGTGGATTTAGTTAAAAAAGAAAATGTCACCCTAAAAATTTGCGGCCGTCATGACTCATGCATCGTTCCGCGCGCGGTCGCTCCCGTTGAGGCCGCGGTTGCGCTTGCGATATACGACGAAGCGCTGAAAGAAATTAACGATATAAATGAAAATTAATTTAATGGGCAGGGAATTATGGAACTTAAGGCTTTAAGAGAGAAAATCGATAGAATCGACGACGAAATCGCAAGGCTGTATCTTAGCCGCATGGAGCTTGTAAAAGAGGTCGCAATCGAAAAAAACAAGCTGGGCATCGGCACGGAAAACACCCTAAGGGAAAAAGAGATATTAAACAGGGTGACCGAGGGCGCGCCGATTGA
The DNA here is from genome assembly GCA_012800805.1 of Clostridiales bacterium. Taxonomy (GTDB): domain Bacteria; phylum Bacillota; class Clostridia; order Christensenellales; family CAG-917; genus JAAZIO01. Next base: position 5,844 of record JAAZIO010000038.1, read on the forward strand.
GCTAAAAAGATACCTAAAGCAGGTTTTTGAGATTATTTTTGAAACCTCAAAGGCCTATCAATACGGTTTAAACGATAGAGAAACAAAGCTTGTGTCGGATATAAAAAACGCGCTTGAAAACACAACGGATTTTCCCGTCAGCGCAACCGTTGCCTGTCAAGGCGTGGAGGGATCGTATTCCTCCATTGCGGCAAACAAGATGTTTGAGCTTAGCAAAATCCTTTATTTCAAGGATTTTGAAAATGTCTTTTCCGCCGTCGAAAAAGGGCTTTGCGAATACGGAGTGCTGCCCATAGAAAACTCATCGGTAGGCAGCGTTAACGCTGTATATGACCTTATGCGAAAGCACTCTTTTCACATTGTAAAGTGCGTAAAACTAAAAATCAGCCACTGCCTGCTTGTTTATGACGGCACCAAAAAAGAAGACATCAAAGAAATATTCTCCCACGAGCAGGCGATAAACCAGTGCCAAGGGTATTTAAACAAGTATCCCAACGCCAAAATAACGATTGTATCAAATACCGCTCAGGCGGCGAAGATAGTGGCAGAGAGCAAAAGGCCGGATGCCGCCTGCATCTCGTCTTATGAGTGCGCGGGTATATACGGCTTGAAAACGCTTGAGAGAGATATACAAGACAGCGAAAACAACTACACCCGCTTTATCGTCATATCAAAAGAGCTCAAGATTTTTAAAGGCGCGGATAAGATAAGCATAATGGTAAACATACCGCATGAAAAGGGAAGCCTTAACAAACTGCTTAACAAATTCTCTTCGCTTGGTTTAAACCTGACAAAGCTTGAATCGCGCCCGATTGCTAAAACGCCGTTTGAGTTTGCCTTCTACTTTGATTTTGAGGCGGATATCGGCAACAGAGAAGTCATGAATCTGCTTGGTGAACTTAGCCAAAACTCCGGTTTTGTATTCCTTGGAAGCTATAAAGAGATATGAAAAGATACGCCCTTATTGGAAAAAGCCTGCCTCACACCTTGTCGCCCAAAATCTACGCTCTTTTGGGGCTTAGTTACGAGGCGGTTGAACTGAAAGAGGATGAGCTTGAATCCTTTTTGAAAAATTGCCCATATGATGGGTTTAACGTTACCATACCATATAAAAAAGCGGTAATGGCGTATCTTGACCATATCGACCCCGAAGCCGAAAGGATAGGTGCAGTAAACACAGTTGTGGTTAAAGGCGGCAGGCTTTACGGCTATAACACCGATATTTTCGGCATGGAGCGCTCGATACCCAAAAAAGCGGTTGAGGGCAAAGACGCGATTATTCTGGGAAGCGGCGGCACATCTCTTACGGCGGAGAGGTTTTTAATTAAATACGGGGCAAAGCATATCTACAAAGTGTCAAGAAGCGGGCCTATAAACTATGAAAACATCTACAATCTTTGCGGCGCCAAGGTTTTGATAAACACAACCCCTGTCGGAATGTATCCTGACATAAAAAGAGCCCCCGTTGACATAAAGCGGCTAAGGGGAGTTGAATTTGTCTTTGACGCCGTATATAACCCTATAAGAACAAGGCTGATACTTGACTGCATGGAAATGAAAATCGAGTGCTCGGGCGGACTTGACATGCTTTTAAATCAAGCCTTTAAGGCGGCTGAGCTATACACGGGTGAGCCGCTAAAAGATGATATTAAATATAACGCCGCGCTTACGCTTAGAAAGGATTTTGAAAACATAGCGCTTATCGGCATGCCGTCATCGGGGAAGAGCTCGCTGGCAAGGGAACTTGACAAAATTACGGGCAGGGAAATTGTCGACACCGACGAACTTGTTGAAAAAAAAGCAGGCCTTAAAATACCCGAAATATTTGAAAAACTGGGCGAGGAGAAATTCAGAGACCTTGAGGAGGAGGCGGTTGAGGAGGCATGCTCTAAAAAAGGGGTTATAATATCCACCGGCGGCGGGGCGGTAACAAGGGAGCAAAACATAAAAAACCTTAAAGGCTGCGGCGTTGTCTTTCTAATAAAAAGAGACGCAGCGCCAAACACATCAGGAAGACCTCTTCTTACTAAAGACGGCGCCTATGAAAGACTTAAAAAAGAGCGCGAGTCGCTATATCAAAAAGCGAGGGACTTTGAGGTTTTAAACAACGATACCTTGCAGGGCGCCGCAAAACGAATATGGGATTTGTTTTTAGAACACATAAAAAAGCAGGTTAAGATAAATCTTATATAAACAAAATTTTATGCAATTAAAAATTCGATTTTATAATAAATAAATCATAAATTGCGTGATTTATTTACCGCCTTTAACATCAACTCATTTTAAGCAATATAGACGCTTAAAATAAAAAAGCTATGTTGAATTGAGGATAATTATTAAAAATTGTCTTATTTATTGTCTGATTTATCTACCGCCTGATCTTTTTATGCAAATAAGACGCTAAATAAAAAGCTAAATTTAATGAATATGTTTATTTGCTTAATGGGCGTAAAAGATATAAACTTAAACTA
>JAAZIO010000006.1 GCA_012800805.1 Clostridiales bacterium
CGGTGTAGTCTACGTCCGCTTCGGTATTGTCTTTACCGAACGAAAATCTGATTGTGCCGTGAGCCAGTCCTAAGGGGACGCCGATGGCAAGAAGTGTCCTTGACGGCTCAAGAGAGCCTGATGAGCAAGCCGACCCGCTGGAGGCGGCTATGCCTTCAAGGTCAAGTGAATACAAAATGGATTCGCCTTCAATATATCTGAAAGAAAAAGAGGCGTTGGAGCAAAGCCTTTTATCTCGTGAGCCGTTGTAGCGCACTTCGGGTATCTCGCTTTCGACTCTTTTTACAAAGCGGTCTCTTAGCGCCTTTATTTTCTTTGCGTTTTCCTCAAGTTGCTCCACGGCAAGTGTAATCGCCTTGCCAAGGCCAACGATGTTAGCCACATTCGACGTGCCGCCGCGGTTGGACCTTTCCTGCTCGCCGCCCGTTAGGAGTTTTCCTATTTTAACGCCGTTTTTTACATACAGCGCGCCGATACCCTTGGGTCCGTAGAATTTGTGTCCCGATAAGCTCAGCATATCGCAGCCAAGCTCTTTTACATCAATCTTTACGCTTCCAACAGCCTGAACGGCGTCGGTGTGGAACAATACCTTTTTTTCTTTGCAGATGTCTGCAAGCTCTTTAACGGGCTGGATTGTGCCAATCTCGTTGTTTGCAAACATTACCGATACCAAGATGGTATCTTCGCGGATTGCTTTTTCAAGGTCTGCGGGATTGACCAGGCCTTCGCTGTCCACATCAAGATAGGTGACCTCACAACCCAGTTCTTCAAGCTGGCGGCATGTTGTATATATCGCGGGATGCTCTATTTTGCTGGTTATTATGTGCCTGCCCTTTTCTTTATGCGCGATTGCCGTTCCCTTAACCGCCCAGTTGTCGGCTTCCGTGCCGCCTGCGGTGAAGTAAATTTCGCTCGGGCGGGCGTTTATCGCGGCCGCAACTTCTTCTCTGGCTTTAAGGACCGCCGCAGCGCCTTCCCTGCCCAGCGTGTGCTGCGAGTTGGCGTTGCCAAACCGCTCCGTGAAATACGGAAGCATTGCATCCAAAACTTCTTTGGCAACAGGCGTGGTTGCCGCGTGATCCAAGTATATCATAGTTATTCTCTTATCTGTCCGTTTCCTTCGACTATATATTTTACCGAAGTCAATTCTTTAAGCGCGATAGGTCCTCTTGCGTGAAGCTTTTGCGTGCTTATTCCCATCTCGGCGCCAAGGCCAAACTCAAAGCCGTCCGTAAACCTTGTGGAGGCGTTGACGTAAACGCAAGCGGCGTCCACATTCTTTTCAAAATATGTCGCTGCTTCTTTGTTTTCGGTCACTATCGCTTCGCTGTGTTTGGTGCCGAATTTGTTGATATGGTCGCAAGCTTCCCCGACGCCGTCCACAACTTTGACCGTAAGTTTTAAGCACTCAAACTCCGTTGCAAAGTCCAAATCGGTTGCCTCTTTAACAAACGGGCAGCGCTTCATGGTTTCATTGCAACCCAAAAGCTCAACTCCGCTGTCTGAAAGCTTCTTTAAAATGTCGGGCAAAAATGTGTCCGCAAGGTCTTTATGAACCAGCAGCGTTTCCGCAGCGTTGCAAACGCTTGGACGCTGAAGCTTTGCGTTTAAAACGATTCTTTCGGCTATGTCAAGCTTTGCGTCCTTATCGACATACACATGGCAGTTGCCGCCGGCAGAAGCAATCACGGGCATTTTGGCGTGCTCAAGCACAAACTTTTTAAGCCCTTCCCCTCCGCGCGGTATCATGACATCTATAAGCCCTTCCATTTCAAGCATCTCGCGCGACTTTTCACGGCTGATGTCGTCAATAAATCCTATGCAGTCGCATAAAAAGCCTGCGTCCTTTAAAGCGTTGTAGGCTGTAAGATAGAGCGCGCGGTTTGAATTGATTGCGTCGCTTCCGCCCCTTAAAACAACGCTGTTGCCCGACTTTAAACAGAGCGCAAGCGCGTCTATTGTCACATTGGGACGGGCTTCGTAAATGATTCCTATAACCCCAAGCGGAGCTCTCACTCTTTTTATCCTCAGCCCGTTTTTAAGCGTCCTGTCTTCGACGATTTCACCTACGGGATCGTCTAAGGCTATTATCTCCTTAACTCCGCTTATTATAGCATCTATCCTTTTTGGGTTTAAGGTAAGTCGGTCCAAAAAAGTGGTGTCTTTTTTGGTGTAAGCCTCGATGTCCTTTCTATTTGCCTCAAGGATTGCCTCTTTGTTTTTTTCGATGGCGCAAGCTATCGCCTCAAGCATCCTGTTTTTTTCCTCGGCGCTTATGGCGGCAAGCTTGTATGAAGCATCCCTTGCCTTTTCGCAAATTTCTTTGACGGAAACGCTCATTTTATTCCTCATCTTCGTTTATCGTTATTATAGCATTATGATACACATTTTGCACATCGTCAAGCTCTTCCAGCTTATATATCATCTTTAAAAGCGTTTCCTGCTGGGCGGCGTCAAGCTCGATTTCGGTGTCGGGAATCATATCGACTTCCGACTGCACTATTTTAACGCCCGCTTTCTCAAGGCTCTCACGAACCTGATTGAAATCGGAAGGAGCCGTTCTTATCTCAAACATCTCCTCATCTTCGGTAAGGATGTCTTCCGCTCCCGCGTCAAGAGCGTGAAGCATAAGCTCGTCTTCCGTTATGCTGTCTTTGGGGACTATTATAACCCCCTTTTTCTTGAACATATATGATACGCAGCCCGGCTGACCGAGCGAACCGCCGAATTTGTCAAACAAATGTCTGACATCGCCGGCCGTCCTGTTCTTGTTGTCGGTAAGCGCCTCTACAATGCAGGCGGTGCCGCCGATTCCGTAGCCTTCGTATGTGATTTCTTCGTAGTTTATTCCCTCGCTGTCGCCGCTCGCTTTCTTGATTGCGCGCATTATGTTGTCGTTGGGCATATTGTTTTCTTTTGCCTTTGCGATGGCGTCCCTAAGTTTGGGGTTGAAGTTGGGGTCCGCGCCGCCTTGGCGAACCGCAACCGCAAGCTCTCTTCCTATTTTTGTGAATATGTTAGCGCGCGCGGCGTCTGTTTTTCCTTTCTTTTGCGCTATGTTGTGCCATTTGCTGTGTCCCGACATAAGACCTCCGTTTAATTTATGAAATACATTGCGATTCCCGCCGCGACCGCGACATTAAGCGATTCCATGTTGTTTTTCATGTCAATGCGAACGGTTTTTTTAGCGGCCTTTATAAGGCTGTCCCTTACCCCGTGCGCCTCGCTTCCGAGAATCAATGTTACGGGTTTATCTATTTTTAAGTTTTTTATATCCTCGCCGCCCATATCCAGAGCAACGCCGTTGTATCCCTTTGCAAGATACAGCGCCTTGTCTTCGTCTATTACGGCAGTCCTGACTTTGAAAATCGCGCTCATCGACGCTCTAACGACTTTAGGGGAATAAGCGTCAGCGGACGAGAGCAAATAAATGTCGTTAAATCCCGCCGCTGCGGCGGTTCTAAAAATCGTGCCCAGATTTCCGCTGTCGGATACGCCGTCCAAAATGAGAGCGTTTCCGCCCGGTTCAAAAAATATATTGTCAGGTTTTTTAACAACCGCAGCCACCCCGTAGGGCGTTACGGTGTCGCTTAAAGACTGCATCACGCTGTCCGTAACCATATAGCATGGCGCCTTGCGGTTTGGTTTTTTAAATTCAAATTCCTCGGCGCGCCGCTCGGATACAAGAAAAAACTCCACCATGGCGCTGTCGGGCATGTCATAGACCGAGTTTCCGCCCTCCACGAGAAAAAGCCCCGTTTGGTCGCGATACTTCTTCTCCGCGAGCGAGCGCGCAAGTTTTACGAATTTATTGGAATTTGAACTTATTATTTCCATCTTAATTAAACAAATGCCGTGGAGACCACAGCATTTGGATTTACTATTTCGCTATAGCTTTTTTGGCTTGTTCGCAAAGAGCGGAGAATGCTTTTGCGTCGTTTATGGCCAGCTCGGACAGCATCTTTCTGTTAAGGTTGATGCCCGAAAGCTTAAGGCCGTGCATGAGCTTTGAGTAGCTGAGGCCGTTAAGACGCGCGCCCGCGTTGATTCTGGTAATCCAGAGGGAACGGAAGTCGCGTTTCTTTTGCTTTCTGCCCACATACGCATAGTATTGCGATTTTAAAAGCTGCGTTTTGGCCAGACGGTAAAGCCTGTGCTTTGCTCCGTAGTAGCCCTTTGCCAGTTTCATTACTTTTCTGCGTTTTTTCTGCGCGTTGACTGCCCTTTTAATTCTCATTTGCCTTTACCTCCCGCTTAGTTGTAGGGAAGGAGTTTTTTAAGATCCTTCACTCTAGTCACATCGACATAATCGCCTTTTCTAAGTCTTCTCTTACGCTTAGTCGATTTCTTGGTCAAAATGTGGCTCTTTCCGGCTTTGCCTCTTTTATAGAGTCCGTTCTTTGTTACCTTAAATCTCTTCTTTGCGCCGCTGTGTGTTTTCTGCTTTGGCATAAGGTGCCTCCTAATTTATTTTTTGGTCGGAGGTGCTAAAATAGTGAAAATATTTCTGCCCTCCTGAGTCGGTTGCTTTTCGATGGTCACTCCCTCGCCTACAAGCTCGATGAATTCTTTCATTACATCGATGGCGAGCTCGGGACGAGCCTGCTGGCGGCCTTTAAGACGGATGGACGCTTTGACGCGTTTGCCCTCTTTTATAAACTTCGCGGTTTGAGCCGCAAGCCTTTTTGTGTCGCCGATGTCAATCGTTGCCGAAAGCCAAATCTCTTTAAGCTCCACAACGTGCTGATTCTTCTTCGCCTCTTTTTCTTTCTTTTGCTTTTCGTAGCGGTATTTGCCGTAGTCCATTATCTTGCATACGGGAGGAACCGCCGTCGGCGAGATTTTCACCAGGTCAAACCCGGCTTCATCGGCCATTCTTTGCGCTTCTTTGAGCGGAAAGATGCCAAGCTGGCTGCCGTCCGATCCGATAAGACGAACTTCCCTATCTCTTATCGCGTCATTAATTTGAAGCTCTTTAATAATTTTTTCCCTCCTAAAAAAAAATCGGAAAGCAAAAAAGCTCTCCGTGTATTTTGAAAAAACGATTCATTTTTTCAAAGAAACCCGCCGCAACGAAATGCGAAAGGTGAGAAAGAGCTTTCTGCTTGCGTATATAATACCACGATGTCAAAAACCAGTCAAGCAAATGAGATTATTTGCCTTTTTGGCATTTTTAATAATTGACGGCTTTCATCTTTTTAATTTTATGGGTATTATTTAAAAAATTATTTTAAAAACTCTCAAAAAAGGAAGAAACGCTCAAGAGTTACCCCTACGGCGTTCCTACCCATGTATATATTCTCTCCCCCTCCAAAATTGTTGGTATGGTTTTAACGGATTTAGGAGATGCATATAAAAATAAAACTTTTAAGCCATAGATTGAATAATTGTATAATTATGCGTTTTGCCTAATGTATGTGAATAGATATTAGCACAAATAAATTCCTTGCGCCATACCTTCTACTTAAAAAGTCATAAATCTACAATTTTCGACAGCAAAGAAAAAATAATCGGCAATCAGGTCTTGTTTTTTTAATCAAATTAAATATTTTATAAAGAGATTTCAAAACCTTGTTTGATTTTATAAAGACATAAAATAAAAAAGCGCCCTTAGGGCGCTAATTTTTATAGTTTCTTTGTTTCAATTTCTTCGCTCGCTCGGGCAAGGAAGTCTTCAAGGGTCATTTGGCCAAGGTCGCCTTCGCTGCGGTGGCGAACAGCTACCACATCTTGCTCCGCCTCCCTGTCGCCGATAATCAGCATATATGGCAATTTTTCAAGCTGAGCTTCACGGATTTTCTTTCCGATTTTCTCGCTTCTTGTATCAATGTCACACCTTATGCCTTTTCTTCTTAAAATAGCGGCAACCTCTTTTACTTTATCCGCGGTTCTGTCGGTAAGGGAGAGCACTCTTACCTGAATCGGAGACAGCCAAAGCGGGAATGCGCCCGCGTATTTTTCGATAAGCATGGCAAGGGTGCGTTCATAGCAGCCGATTGAACTGCGGTGAATGATTATGGGATTGACTTTTTCACCGCTTTCATCAACATATACCATATCAAAGCGCTTAGCTAAAGCAAAGTCAATCTGAACGGTAAAGAGCGTATCCTCTTTGCCGTGCACGTTTTTTGACTGCACGTCAAGTTTCGGCCCGTAGAACGCGGCCTCGCCCCAAGCCTCGGTATATTCGATGCCGAGCTCGTCTAAAATATCGTTCATAGCGCTTTCGGTTTCGTTCCAGTCTTCGGCGGTTCCGATATATTTGTCTTTGTTGCTTGGGTCCCATCTTGAGAAACGATAGGATATGCTGTC
>JAAZIO010000039.1 GCA_012800805.1 Clostridiales bacterium
GACGGATAAATACTTTAAGTTCCTCTCCGCAGGAGGAAGCATGCCTCCGCTTGAAATACTAAAGCTTGCGGATGTCGATATGTATACTTTGGAGCCGTTTGAAAAAGCTATGAAAGAGTTTGCGGACACTCTTTCCGCCCTTGAGGACGAATTGGAATGAAAAAAGCTTCGGCTGTAATTGTAATTATTTTCTTGCTCTTATGCGTATTCACTCTATGCGCCTGCAATGAAACTAAAGATGCGGATATCTATTATGTAATATTGTTATACGCTAATTACAACGAGGAAACGGGCATGGTGGACGCCCAAATAGGTTTTACGTTAAATGAGAGCGAGTCTATCGGGCTCACATGCAAAAGAGACGGCTTTGTTGAAAAGGACACTTGGTTTAAATATTATAAATACAATTATAAAATCGAGGGCGACTTATACGAAAAGGTGGCTGCAGCCAGCAGTGAGCTTGGCATAAGCGTTCCGCAAAACAGTTTAAATGTCTTTTATAAATACTCAACAAGATATAAATCAGCGACAAGCGACGGCGAAATACAGAAAAAGGATAGCAAATACATCCACACCTTCACTTTCAAGCAGGGCGAGGAGGCTCAGTTTAATCTTAGCATTCGCGCCGAGCGAAGGGAAGTATGGTATGGGGTATTGATAGGGGCCGCGGGGGCGGTAACCGCGGTGGTCACGCTCTCGTTGATTGGAAAAAAACGCAACGGCGGTGCAGACAATGGCAAACAAAAAGAGCAATAACGCTATATCAAGAGGAATGCCGAACAATATCGACGCTGAAGCGGCGCTTCTTTGTTCTATACTTATAGACAAAAACGCCGCGGATATGCTTATCCCCGAGCTTAGGGAAGACGATTTCTACCTTGAAAAGCACAGGATAATATTTTCCGCCATGAAGGCGATACAGGACTCGTCGATGCCGATAGATACATCTATTCTTGCCGACAGGCTTGTTCTTATGAACAAGCTTGACGAGGTGGGAAGCATAATGTATCTGACCGAGCTTGCAGAGACCGTTCCCTCCGCCGCTAACGCGGAATATTATTTAAAGATTGTCAAAAGAGACAGCCTGCTTAGAAAGGTTATAGAAACGGGCGTTGAGATAGCAAACAAGGGATATACCGCTACAGACGGTGAAGAGGCATTAAACTTTGCCGAAAGCAAGGTGTTTCACATATCCGAAGATATGTCCGCAACCGCCCTTTACAAAGCTGACAGAGCCGCCGCCGAAGCTATGGCCGAAATAGAGGATGTCCAGCACGGCAACATACAAAGAAGCTACATCAACACGGGAATAAAAACTTTGGACAACATAACAAGGGGACTAAAGCCGGGCGAACTTATTTTGCTTGCCGCTCGCCCCTCTGTAGGTAAGACGGCTTTTGCCTTAAACATCGCTGCTCATGCCGCGCTCAACCAGGAAAAAAAGGTTGCGATATTCTCGCTTGAAATGCCCAGCGCCCTCCTTATGAAAAGGGTGCTCTCTCATGTGGCTAATGTGTCGCTGTCAAAGATGTCAAAACCGCGCGGTTTATCCACGCTTGAATATGAAAAACTTTACGAAGCCTACGAAAAACTTCTTGCCGCTGAAATCTATATAGACGATTACTCCATGAACTCTCCCACGGATGTCCTTTCAAAGTGCAGAAGACTAAAGAGGGAAAAAGGGCTGGACCTTGTTATTATCGACTACCTCCAGCTTATGAGCCTTTCGGGAGTCAAAAATGTGGACAGCCGCCAGCAGGAAGTGGCGGAAATGTCCCGCCGCATGAAGCTTTACGCCAGCGAACTTAAAGTGCCCATTATAGTTTTATCGCAGCTTTCGCGCGCGGTGGAACTAAGAGAAGATAAAATTCCTCAGCTCAGTGACCTTAGAGAATCAGGCTCAATAGAGCAGGACGCCGACGTTGTACTTATGATGTATCGCCCCGCCAATAAAGACTCCAAGGGCAACCCGATTGAAGTCCCCCCGGACCTTGTTATTTTAAAGGTCGCCAAAAACCGTAACGGTGAGGTAAGGGACAAAATCGAGTTGACTTGGAGAGGCGAGACGACTACTTTTGCCGAAAGGGAGCAAACTAATCAAAACGCTCCATACATCGAAGCGCCAATAAGTCACGAGGAGGAAGGCGAAATGAAAGAAATCAAAGACAACGAGTTGCCCTTTGGCGACGAAAAGAAAAACCGCACCCCGCATTCGGGATTGGTTAAAGCCCCCGTTCAGGGCATTGATGACAGCGGAACGGAATATATCGTTTCCAACAACGAAGCGGGCGACCAGACAAAGAGCGCGGTGCCCGTCTCAAACGGCGGTAAAAGCTCAGAGGTTTAAAAAAAGCGGGAGCGAAAGCTCCCGTTTGATTTGTCTGTTTACTTAAAAATTTATTTTATACTGAGTTACTAAAACATAATTTTTCTATTTGCATACAGCATATATCCGTTTCTGTCATCGTCTATTTGCATTTATAAAAAACAAAATAAACTTTGCATAGTCATTTCGCAATAAATGACAAGATAGTTAATGATTTTATATTAAATATATCAAGCTTACACTATTTTAAACAAGCTAAATATTTAATAAGTCATTATGCTCAATGTCGAAGAGTGGGTAATATTGCCGTATTTGTTTTGTTTTCGCATATAAAAAAGAAGAGCTTCATAGTTTTTAGTATGTTTTATGAAGAGATAAAAACAAAGTTTCTATCGGGCGAAGCTCTTGCCCCGTTCACATATACCGTATACGGCGACGGGCTTATTTGCGTTTCGGGCTATAAGGCGGTCACATTTTATTCACCGACCGAGATAAAGCTAAGAATTCATAAAGGAACGCTGGCTATTAC
>JAAZIO010000040.1 GCA_012800805.1 Clostridiales bacterium
AACCTGGAGGCGAAAGACTTTTTAAAACAAATGAACACCGCGATATTATCAAAGCATCGCGGGGCGATAACGATAGCGGAAGAATCAACCGCCTACCCCATGGTTACAAAACCCGCATACGACGGGGGGCTGGGCTTTAACTTCAAGTGGAACATGGGCTGGATGAACGACAGCCTGCACTATCTTTCGCTTGACCCTTTCTTCAGAAAAGACCATCACAACGATTTGACTTTTTCAATCACATACGCATATTCGGAAAATTATATTCTACCTCTCTCCCACGACGAAGTTGTCCACGGAAAAAAATCCATGATAGAAAAAGTTCCCGGCTCATACGACGAGAAGTTCGAGGGGCTCAAGGCTTTCTACGGCTACATGATGGGGCATCCCGGAAAGAAGCTTAACTTTATGGGCAACGAGTTCGGCCAGTTCATAGAGTGGGACTTTACAAGAGAGCTTGACTGGTTCCTTTTGAACTACCCAAAGCACAGGATGCTGCACAAGTTCGTAAGAGACCTCAATAAGTTTTATCTGCAAAACAAGGCGCTGTGGCAGCTCGACTGCTCCTACGACGGCTTCAAGTGGATAGTCGCAGACGACTACAAGCAAAACATCGTGTCGTTTATAAGAAAAGCCGCGGACGGGGAGTATGTCATTGTCGTTGTCAATTTCTCGCCCGTCGCAAGGACTAAGTATGTCATGGGCGTGCCCGAGAATGTCTCCTATAAAGCCGAGCTTATCTCAAGCCTTAAAAAATACGGAGGCGAGGAGGCGCGCCGTCCCACTTTCAGAGCAATGCAAAAGCCGTCCCACGGCTATCCTTACTCAATCAAAATTAAAATCCCGAAAAACACGGTTATGTTCCTAAAGCCTGTTTATGATAAGGAGGAGAAGTATGAATTTTAAAAAGAAAGAATGTTTAGCGATGCTGCTTGCGGGCGGGCAAGGGACTAGACTCGGCGTGCTGACAAAGGATGTCGCAAAACCCGCGGTGCCGTTCGGCGCGAAATATCGCATAATAGATTTTCCGCTGTCAAACTGCATCAACTCAGGTATCGACACCATCGGCGTGCTTACGCAGTATCGTCCCTTTGAGCTTCACCAATACATAGGAAACGGCCAGCCTTGGGACCTCGACAGGCTCAACGGAGGCATTTACCTTCTGCCGCCTTTCATGAGGGCAAAGCGCGGTGAGTGGTACAAAGGAACCGCGAACGCAATCTACCAAAACATCGACTTTATCGACCGCTATGACCCCGAGTATGTTCTCATTCTCTCGGGCGACCACATATACAAGATGGACTACGCGGCGATGGTCGAAGACCACAAGAGAAACAACGCCGACTGCACGATAGCCGTTCTTGACGTGCCGATTGAGGAAGCTTCAAGGTTCGGCATCATGAACCTTAAAGAAAACGGCGAAATCTACGAGTTTGAGGAAAAACCCAAAAAGCCCAAGAGCACCAAAGCGTCGATGGGCATTTATGTGTTCACGTGGGAAAAGCTGAGAAAATACCTTATTGAAGACGAGTCCGACAAGACCAGCGAAAACGACTTCGGCAAAAATATCATTCCAAAAATGATAGCCGAAAACCAGAGGATGTTCGCTTATCAGTTCAACGGATACTGGAAAGACGTAGGAACCATCTCCTCGCTTTGGGAAGCTAACATGGATGTATTGAACAATACCTCCGGGCTTAACCTAAACGACGACAAATGGAAGATATACTGCCGCAACACGGCGCAGCCGCCGCACTACATATCGGAAAGCGGCGTTGTCTTAAACTCCATGGTTACCGAAGGAACGATAATCCACGGCACCGTCAAAAACTCGATTGTTTTCGGCTCGGTAACCGTAGGAAAGGGCGCATATGTCGAGGGAGCGATTCTTATGCCCGGCGCGGTCATCGACGACGGCGCGGATGTCAGATATTCGATAGTCGGCTGGAACGCCTACGTCGGAAAGAACTGCAAGGTGGGCGAGAGCCTGCCCGAATGCAAGCCCGGCGAATGGAAAATCAGCGTAATAGGTCCCGACTATGTCCTTGAAGAGGGCGCAGTGGTCGCGGCTAACGAGATGGTTGGAGGTTAATTATGAACAATAAGACGATGGGTTTAATATTTGCAATGGATAACGAGAGCCACCTTAACGATTTGGCTCTTCACCGCACCACGGCTTCGTTGCCCTTTGGAGGCAGATACCGCCTTATCGACTTCGTGCTCTCCAACTTCGTCGCGGCAAACATAACGACGATAGGCATTGTGGCGAAAAACAACTACAATTCTCTAATGGACCACATCCGAATGGGCAGAGACTGGGACCTCAACCGCAAAAACAGCGGCATAACGGTTTTTCCGCCCTTCGTTTTAAACTCCTCTCATGAAGTCTACCGCGGAAAAATCGAAGCGCTCTACAGCTTAAGAAACTACATAAGCGACGCGAAAGAAGACTATATAGTAATTGCTAACTCCAATATAGCTTTCAACCTTGACTTCAACGAGATAGAAAAATTCCACCTTGACAAAAAGGCGGACATCACGGTTTTAACCTACCGCACAAACGAAATCAACCCCAGAAAGCATGTCATCAAGATGGACGAGAGCGGAAAGATTACGGACTTCAGGTTCCCGATAGCCTCCGACCCCGAAGAGCAGCTCATCAACCTTAACATCTATTTCAGCAGAAAAGACACGCTGCTTTCTTTAATCGACAACGCCTACGCTCACGGCGAGTATGATTTTGAAAAAGAAATACTCCAAAAGAACCTTGAAGAGCTTAACATAATGGGCTACGAAGTTGACGGATATGTGGCCGTTATCGACAGAATCCATGCCTATTACAAACACAGCATGGACTTGCTTGACATAAACATAAGAAATGAATTATTCTACGGTAAGACGACGATACTGACTAAGGTAAAAGACAGCGTGCCCACAAAGTATCTCGAGCACGCGAAAGTCAGCAACTCAATCATCGCCGACGGTTGCGAAATCAACGGCACCGTGGAAAACTCGATACTTTTCAGAAGCGTAAAAGTCTCAAAAGGCGCGGTTGTAAGAAACTCCATAATAATGGAAAACGGCATTATCATGGAAAACGCCAAAGTAAACTGCGTTATAACGGATAAGAATGTAATCATTCAGCCGTCAAGGGAGCTTTCGGGATACGAAAGCTATCCGATAGTAATTGTCAAAGGACGCATCGTATAAAGGAGAGTATATGAAAATATTGTTCGCCGCGTCTGAAGCGGGTCCGTTCATAAGGACGGGAGGCCTTGGCGATGTGGCGGCCGCTCTTCCCAAAGCCATAAAAGAGCTCGGCCACGACATACGCGTTATCATTCCCTACTACAAAGAGGAAATTTCCCCGGCGTTTCAAAGCACGATGGCTTTTGTCGGAGCCACATTCGTGGAGCTTGCCTGGCGTAAACAATACGCCGGCGTTTTTGAGGCAAGCTACGACGGCGTAAAATATTATTTCATCGACAACGAATACTACTTTAAACGCAAAAAGCTCTACGGACACTTCGACGACGGCGAAAGGTTCGCTTTCTTTTCAAAGGCTGTTCTCGAGTGCCTCGACATTATCGACTTCATCCCGGACATCATCCACGCTAACGACTGGCAGACGGGTCTTATTCCCGTATTTTTGGATGTGTTCTACCGCTATACCAAAGAGCGCCAGAACATAAAGACGGTATTTACCATTCACAACATAGAGTTTCAGGGCAAATACAGCCCAGCCATAATAGGCGATATCCTAGGGCTTCACTTCGGCGCCGAAATGCTGGTCTACTATGACGGATGCGCAAACTACATGAAAGGCGGCATCGAGTCCGCCGCGCGCGTCACTACCGTAAGCCCCACTTACGCCGACGAGCTTTTGGACCCCTTCTACTCTTTCGGGCTTGACGGCATACTTAGAGATCGCAAGCTCAAGATAAGCGGCGTCATTAACGGTATCGACACAAAGCTTTATAATCCCGCAACCGACAAATCCCTGTTTAAAAACTACTCGGTTAAGACAATAAAAGATAAAGAGGAAAACAAAAAAGGCCTGCTTAGCATGATTGACCTTCCCTACAGCCCGGAAAAGCCGCTTATCGGCATGGTTTCCAGACTGACTGAGCAAAAGGGAATGGATTTGATTGGTGCGGTCATCGAGCAGATACTGTCGGCCAATTTGCAGTTTGTCGTTCTCGGCACGGGCGACTGGAAATACGAAATGATGCTAAAAAACATCGAGAGCCGCTATCCGACCAAATTCAAGGCAATAATAGGATTTTCTCAAGACATTGCGTCAAAAATATACGCAGGTTCGGATATGTTCCTTATGCCGTCCAAGTTTGAGCCCTGCGGGCTGTCCCAGATGATAGCCATGCGCTACGGCTCGATTCCCATCGTCCGCGAAACGGGAGGCCTTAAAGACTCCGTCCCGCCCTTTATAGCGCACGAGAAAACCGGAACGGGATTTACTTTTAAGACATACAACGCATACGATATGCTGGACGCCGTATGGCGCGCCCTCGGCACATACTTTGACGCGGACGCCTGGAAGCAGGTTGTCGTTAACGCTATGAGCGCGGATTTCAGTTGGGCGGAATCGGCTAAGAAATATGAGGAAATATACAAAGGCATAAATTAAGGCCAATGGCTACATGGAGGACAAATGGAACAGTTTAAGACGACCAGCGAGGAA
>JAAZIO010000041.1 GCA_012800805.1 Clostridiales bacterium
AGCAATAATTACAGATAGGGATTTATACTTCCCGGTTTTTTGGCTTCCGATCATTTTTTATATATAAAACCGTATAGTGGCATATCAGTCCGGTAACAATGCCCGCTATGCCTCCCGTAAGCATCATAAACGGCAAATACAAAAGAACGCTTTTGCCAACCAAAAACACGGATATTATAATCTGAACCGCGTTATGGATAATACCACCCGCAGATGAGATGCCGGTAATGGAAAAAATTTTTAATTTAAGTAACAAAAGCATAACGGCGTATGCACATAATCCCGCGGGAAACGACCATAAAAGCGAAGTAAAGTTGCCCGAAAAAACCGACATTAACAAACACTTAACAATAAGTGCGATTATGCTCTCCACTGCCCCTACGGTCAATAAACAAACAAGCAATACCGCATTGGACAGCCCAAGCTTTGCGTAAGGCAATACAGGGATTAAAGGCGGCAGTGCGTTTTCAATCAAAGACACGATAAGCGCCGCCGCCAAAAAAAGCGCCGTTTTTGATATCTTTTCAGTTACCCTTTTTTTTGCCTTTTTACCTTTTTCCTCAATCATCTCTGTATAACTTATCAATAGCTTTAATTGATAATTTTTGTAATTTTTGCATACTGATTAACTGATAATAATGCTGATTGCTCTGCCGATATGCGGCTTAGAACATAGGCGGTAAGGAATTTCTAAGTTATTGCGTCTAAATCCCCGGATACAATTTTCACAACCACCCTGTTTGGGAGACACACGATCATGCCGCCTTCTTTTGATATTTTGCCCATTTTTAAGCAATCGCCGCCGTCGCAATCGGAATAAAGCATGTAAACTTCTCCGCCCTCTATTTTAACTTTGTTGTGGCCGTTAATGTCAATTTCGGTGTCTTGGTTTAATGAAACGCTGCGATAAAGCTTGCCGTCAAGATAAATCTCAACCGTCCCGCCTTCTTGGGGTTTTGCAAAATAATATATCGCAAGCGCAAGTGAAACGATAAGTATAAGGAGGATAATCAAATCTCCCCATTTGAAAACCGAAAATATGTTTTTTGCTTTTTCTTTCATTTCAAAGTAAGCTCAAGCCCGCAAACGGCGGTATAATTCAAATCGGCTTTAATCAATACGCCTTTAAGCCCCAGCTCTTTCAACAGTTTCTCTCCCTTGTCAAATCCAAGGAGCAATAAGGCGGTTGAAATGGCGTCGCAATAGGAGTATTTGCCCTCGGTTATCACTGTCGCGGAGATAAGCGGGTTTTCTTCGTTTTTATATCTTCTTTCCTCATCATCGTAAACGACCCCCGCGGGAAGCCCCGTTTTGGGGTTTATCACATGGCAGTATCTTACGCCGTCTTTAAAATAACACCTTTCATAGTCGCCCGATGTTGATACCGTTTGACCCGCTTTTAGCTCAAAAGAGCCAAAATACGCCTTTCCCTCCCTTGGGCTTGCGATTCCTATTTTATACTCTCCGTTAACGGCGGCGATGTTTCCGCCGATGTTTATAAGAGATTTTAAAGAGCCGCAAAGGTTTGCGGCAGCGCCAACGGCGTAGCCCTTTGCGACCGCTCCGACGTCAATTTTTACCCTATCGTCACTTTTAACAACCGTTTTGCCCTCGTAGTCTATCGTTATTTTATCAAATCCGACATACTCAAGGGTATCTCTTATCTCCTCTATATCGGGAAGCGTTTCGGGCGCAAAGGAATTATAGAAAGCGGCGTCAAAGCCCCAAAGCTCGACAAGGGGTAATACTGTGATATCAAAAAGCCCGTTTGATATATTATAAACTTCCTCGCATACCTTTAAAATATCCAAAAGCTCATCGCTAACCGCAACGGCCTCGCCCGCCTTTGCGGAATTGATTTTATACACCTCGCTTGAATTTAGCGCAACCGAAAAGCGGCTTTCCAATTCTTTAAGCTTGCTTTCCACCTCTTTAAGCTTACTGCCGCCACCCGCCCCATCAATTTTGATGTCAACGAAAGTTCCGAATATGAAATATTGCCCTGTCTTTGCGCAGGCGCAAAGCAGGGCAACGGAAAGCGTCAAAACCAATATAACAAAGGCAGTTTTTAGTTTTGCCATTTATCTTGATGTCGCGGTAAATATAATTCCGTAAGTGTCGGGGCCGCAGTGGGCGCCGATAACGGGACCGATGGGCTGAGTCCAGATGGTGGCGTCGGGACATTTTTCTTTTACCCTTGAAACAAGCTCGTTTACCTTGTCGTCGCAGTCCGCGCCGACAATGACAATGGGCGCCCCGCCGATGTCGCGATATTTTTCCTCAAACTGCTGCATTACGTAAGACATGGCTTTTTTCGCGCCGTTCTGCTTTGAAAAGACATCTATTTCACCTGCGTCGTTGACGCCAAGCACAGGCTTAAAGTGGAATAGATTTCCCATCGCGGCTTTAGCTGGCGACAGCCTTCCACCGCGCGCGAGGTATTTAAGGTCGCCAACCACAAATCTCATGCACACATTGTTCACAATGCCCTCAAGGTATTTGACCGTTGCGTCGATGTCGCCGCCGTTTTGATTGAACACCTTTGCCGCCATATATACCATAAGTCCTGCTCCCAAGCAGATGTTGAGAGTATCGAATTTGACAAACCTTACGCCGGGATACTCTTTGCTGAGCTTATTAACTGCGCTCTCCATCTGCACGAAGGTGCCGGACATCTTGGATGAAAACGCGATGTAAAGAATGTCTTCCCCCTTTTTGAAGTAAGGCTCGAAATAGTCTATGTAATCCTGCTCGTTGAGAGCGGATGTGAATGCGGAGCTGCCAGCTCTCATTTTATCGAAAAATCCTTTGAAATCCGTGTTTTCGCCAAGGTCATACATATATTCGACCCCGTCGATTGTATAAGGCATCTTGATAACTTGAATGTTCAGCTCCCTTGCGTGGGTGTACCAAAGTTCGCAATCGGTATCACAAAATAAAACGGCCATTTTTTCCTCCCATAAATCTCTCCTTATTTATTTATCTACAGGTCATTAATAAAGACCATAAATTTTTCCGTTTTCGTATTTCATTCTGGCGGCATTTGGGACTTTGGGAAGCCCGAACATCTGAAGCATGCTGCCCGAGATGGCGACCACAAAGCCCGCGCCTTTGCGAAGGTCTATGTCGCTGATGTGGAACACAAAGTCCTTTGGCCTGCCCAAAAGCTCGGGGTTGTCCGAGAACGAATACTGGGTTTTTGCCATGCACACGGGCAGATTGTCAAGCAGACTGCCGTAAAGCTTTATCTTTTCTTCCGCTTCGGCCGAATACTCTACCGCCGACGCCCCGTATATGTTTAAGGCAAGCTTTTCTATCTTAGTTTTAATATTATCGCCAAGTTCATACGCAAACTTAAGCTCTTTTTCTTTATCGCACAGCTTAATTACGATTTCCGCCAGCTTTGTCATTCCCTCTCCGCCCCTTGCGTGGCCTTCGGCTACGGCGAACTTGGCGCCATACGCTTCGCAGATGTTTTCGATAAAGAAAATCTCCTCGTCGCTGTCCGTTTCAAAGCGGTTTAAGGCAACGACAACGGGCAAGCCGAATTTTTTAAGGTTTTCAATGTGTCCCACAAGGTTTTCAACGCCTAAGTTTAAAGCCTCGAAGTTTTCCTTTGTCAGCTCATCCTTAAAAGCTCCGCCGTTGTATTTTAACGCTCTCAAAGACGCGACTATCACGGCGGCGTCGGGAACAAGCCCTGAGGTTCTGCATTTTATGTCAAGGAATTTTTCCGCGCCAAGCTCGGCGCCGAATCCCGCCTCGGTAACCACGATGTCAGCGTAATTTAACGCTGTAAGCGTTGCCTGAACGCTGTTGCAGCCGTGCGCCACATTCGCAAAGGGGCCTCCATGTATAAAGGCGGGAGTTCCCTCAAGCGTCTGAACTAGGTTTGGCTTAAATGCGTCCTTTAAAATTATCAGCATGGCGTCAACTGCCTCAAGCTCTTTTGCGTAAACTGGGCGGCCGTCAAAGGTGTATGCCACGAT
>JAAZIO010000042.1 GCA_012800805.1 Clostridiales bacterium
AAAGAGAAACCTAAAGGCGCTCTTTAAAATCGGCTACGGTCTTTATGTTATCACCTCAAACGATGGCAAAAAAGACAACGGCATGATTTGCAACACCGTAACGCAAGTAACCAACTCGCCCGACAGGATTTCGGTTGCCATCAACAAAGAGGCGTATACGCATTATGTAGTAAAAAACACGGGCGTTATGAACATCACCTGCCTGTCGGTTGAGGCGCCGTTTGCGGTGTTTGAAAGATTCGGGTTCAAGAGCGGAAGAAATGCCGACAAGTTTAACGGATTCGACGCTGTTTTGCGCTCGGACAACGGCATTGCGATACTTCCTAAGTTCATAAACGCCGTTATGTCGCTGAAAGTTGAGCAATACCTTGACCTCGGAAGCCACGGCTTGTTTATATGCGCAATAACGGAGGCAAGGGTAATAAGCGACAAAGAAACGATGACTTACAACTATTATCAGGAAAACGTCAAGCCGAAGCCCGCTCCCAAACAAAAGAGAGGCTTTGTTTGCAGAATCTGCGGATATGTCTATGAGGGCGAAACGCTGCCCGAAGATTTTATCTGTCCCATCTGCAAGCACGGCGCCGCGGACTTCGAGCCCTTAAACAAATAAAAAATTAGTATTGTAAAAGGTAAAATTTGGGGATATAATAATAAAAATCAAGGAGGTTTTGGCATGGAGCTGAAAGTTTTAAAATGCAATGTATGCGGTAACATGGTCACATTTTTGAGAGAGAGCGGCGCCCCCATGTCCTGCTGCGGACAAAATATGAATGTCGTGGTGCCTGGGACTGTGGACGCTTCGCTTGAAAAGCATGTTCCCGTTTATAAGGTAGAAGGAAATATCGTAACGGTTACGGTTGGAGCGGTGGAACATCCCATGCTCCCCGAACATTATATTCAATGGATTGCCATCCAAACCAAAAACGGCATCCAGATAAAAGAGCTTAAGCCGGGAGAGAAGCCCGAGGCTTGCTTTGCGCTCTGCTGCGGCGACGAAGTTGTTGCCGTTTATGAATACTGCAACCTGCACAGCCTGTGGAAGGCATAAAAAAAGGAGGAGTTTACTATGATTTATGTTTGCGTGTGCGGATACGAGTATAATCCCGCCGTCGGCGACCCCGATAACGGAATAGCCGCGGGAACCGCTTTCGAGGATCTTCCCGAAGACTGGTGCTGCCCCGTCTGCGGACTTGAAAAAGACTCGTTCTCACCTAAAGAGTAATAAAACGCCGCGAAAGCGGCGTTTTTATTTTTAACAAAAAATGTAAAAACAGGGTCATGGGTTTGACATTTTAAAATCAAATATATAAAATAAATTTTACTTTTAAAAAACGGCGCTCGTCGGGTTTTAAAAAGACTAAAGACAATCGTTTTCGGAGGATACCATGGAATTTGTAAGATCGGGCAAAACCAAAGATGTTTATTTGCTGGAAAACGGCAATTACCTTCTTAAATTCAAAGACACTGTTACGGGCCACATCGGCGGCGAAAAGGACCCCGGCGGCAATGCGGTAGTCGGCACCGAAGAGGGCGTCGGCAGCAGCGCTCTTAAGGTCACAACATATTATTTTGAAAAACTTAAAGCGCTCGGCATTCCCACCCACTATGTCAGCTCCGACCTCGAAAAATGCGAAATGGTCGTAAAACCCGCAAAAATGTTCGGCAAGGGCCTTGAGTTTGTAGTACGATACGCGGCATACGGAAGTTTTATAAGAAGATTCGGCCTATATATTGAGCAGGGCGCGCCCCTTCCCGAGATATTTGAAGTAACGCTAAAGGACGACGAAAGAAACGACCCGCCCGCGACAAGGGAAATCCTTGCGGCTCTTTACCTTATGAGCGAGGAGCAATACGATGAGGCCGAAAGACTGGCAAAGCAAATTTGCGCCTTGGTCCGCGACGACCTCAAAGAAAAGGAAATGGAGCTTGTGGACATTAAGGTTGAGTTTGGCATCGTGGACGGAAAGGTTACGCTTATAGATGAAATTTCCGCAGGCAACATGAGAGTATATAAGGAAGGAAAAAACCTTAATTACATAGAGCTTTCAAATTTAATTGTAAAGTAAGCTGATTAAAAATTTTTTTTAAAATTAATTTTAGCGTTAAAAACACCTCGCTAAGGGGTGTTTTTTTATGCCTTTGAGCGGATAATAGAAAAATCTGTCTTAAAATAAGTACTGTGACAAATAAACCTTATGCCGGTCTTAGAGCTTTTTACCTAATTCCCTTATAGCGGAAAGTCAAAAAATTGTGGTAGGTGTGCTTATATATAATTTTGATAAGTATGCTTATGTGTTTTATCAATATTAATAATCAGGCTTTAAAATTATTGTGATAAAAAAATTTATTGGCGATACAATTTAAGAGTTTAAGCAGACGCTTACTAAATACTCTTTTGAAGCTAAAAAATAAATGATAATAATTATTTCCGTTAAATTATTCCTTAATTGCCTTATTTATAATCTCTATAAAGGTTTCCTCTTTAAACTTTGCGTTGCGAGGGCTGGTTGAGGGCAAAAGATAAGAGATATCTTTAAGGCGGGGATAGTATTTTATAAAATATTTATACGCTGTAAGCCCGTTTAGCAAAATTCTTTTGATTTTTGCTCTGTTTAAAATTATGTTTAAATCCGCGACTTTTGCGTTTTTAATGCTCTCGTCGCTTGAGCCTTTAATTTCGCACTCCGTCACGATATCCCAGATAGCTATCTTGCTGCTTGCTAAAAGCTCTTTTTTCTCCTCAACGCTTATGGGGACGCTTTTATTTAAAGCTTTTGCTAAAGCGCGCCAAAAGCGGTTTTGTTTATTGCCGTAATAAAAACCCTCCTCGCGCGACTTTACGCTTGGAAAACTGCCAAGTATCAAAATTTCGCTGTCCTCATTAAAAAATGGAGGGAAGCCTGTTATTCTCATAACTTAATTTTAATATGAAAACCTTAAAAATAAAAACTAAACAGCAAAAAAATCAATAAACATAACGGTAAACTTATGCGTTAATTCGACAAAATACGGCAATAAAAATTTATAAAAGTATTTACAAGTTTACTATTTGGTTGTATTATATATAATAATTATTTAACTTATTTAAATATTTTATGAATTCAATTAGGGGGTAACATGTCAAAGTATACTAAGTTTTCCCGTTTGGTTTTTAAATTCTGCGACACCATTTCGCAGCCGCTTTGCAACTGGGGCAGGCAAAACCTTAAGGATTTAAGCTATGAAAAGGATGTTCCCTATGATGACCATCCGCTTTGCGTCGGAGACATTTACTATAAAACGGAACTTAAAGACACCCCAAAGCCCGTGC
The DNA here is from genome assembly GCA_012800805.1 of Clostridiales bacterium. GTDB lineage: Bacteria > Bacillota > Clostridia > Christensenellales > CAG-917 > JAAZIO01. The sequence goes on from JAAZIO010000042.1 coordinate 3,314, forward strand.
TTATATATATTCACGGCGGCGGCTTTGTGGGCGGCGACAAGAAATTCAGAAACGCTCTTTCCGTTTGGTACGCTAACCTTGGTTACTTTGTTTACAACATCAACTACCGCGTGGCGCCGGAATTTACATTCCCGCAGGCGGTTAAAGACGGCGTAAGCGCGCTTAACTTTATTGCGGAAAACAAAGATAAATATAATCTTGACCTTGACAAGGTGGTTATCAGCGGAGACTCCGCGGGCGCTTATTACGCAGGTTACATCGCCGCGGCCTCAAGAAGCGAAGCTCTTCAGAAAAAGCTTGGGCTTGACTACAAAGTAAAACCCTATGCGGTTGCGTTAAACTGCGGACTATATAACCTTGAAACGGCGCTCAGCGCAAAGACAATATTCAACATGGTGCCAAAAATCACCCTTGACCTTTGCGGCGTAACGGTGCAGGATTTCGAAAAATACGAATACCGCGAAGAATTGAGCTCATTAAACTATGTCGACGAGAACTACCCCAAGTGTTTTTTGATTTACGCGAAAAAAGATATCTTCTGCGCGGGACAGGGAGAGGTGCTTTCGGAAAAGCTTAAAAAGCTTGGAGTATATGTTGAAGAATATGAAGGCAAGAGAAGGGGAGACAACCACTGTTTCCCGCTCTTTTGGGACCTTAAAAGCGCAAGAGAGTGTAACGAAAAGCTTGCCAAATTTTTAATTGCCGTAAAAGAAGGCAAGATATAAAACAAAGGCAAGTTATTAAGGACTATTATTATATAAATAAAGACTGAAAAAGTAAAAAGCGCCTTGTGGCGCTTTTTTCAAATTAACGGCTTATAAGACCTAAAGACCGGTTGAAGCTGCTTTCCGCCGAGGGCGCTTATAATCGTCGGGAGAATTAAGGTAGTATCCGCAATAAGCGAGTTGGTTTTGACGGTGGGGTCGTCTTGACCGAACGGAACGAAATAAATGTTTTTGGTGTTTAAAAGTATTCCCATATTTTTGGCGTTTGCCCCAAGCGCGTCGTTTGAGGAGATGGACAGCACAACGGGGCGGCTGTTTCTTAGCTGCGCCTTAACCGCAAGCGTGACGGGCGTATCCGTGATGCCGTTTGCGATTTTAGCGAGCGTGTTGCCCGTGCAAGGCGCCACAACCAAAAGCTCAAGCCCCATCGAAGTTCCGACGGGCTCGGCGCCCACAAGAGTATCGATGACTTTGTTTCCCGTTATCGTTTCAACTTCCTTACGAAAGTCCGCCGCTTTAAAAAATCTCGTGTCCAGGTTCGCGACGTTATATGAAAATATCGGCGTGACATCAAACCCCGCGTCCACGACTTCGCGTAGCGCCTTCAGCACATTTTTGAATGTGCAGAACGAACCGCTGACGCAAAAACCTATTTTTGTCATAACCTTGCCTCCGTACGCAGACTATCCTGCGCCAAGTAATGTGTTTAATACTTTCAATACGACATCTTTCATGGCGGCCGCCGCGGTTTCGGGCGAATACTTAGCCGGAAGCGCCGGGTAGTAATCCGCCTTTACGCTGAGGTATCTGGCCAAATCCATGTTGATGCCTTGCTCGCCCGCAAGGTCGATAAAAATCGCGTTCTCTTTAAAGGTGTAAATCTTGCAGTCTTCCGCGATTTTTTTCGGCACGGTTGATACGACGATGTCATAGCCCGAAAAATCGAGAGATGAGATGGGAATGACTTTCCTTGCGAAAGCGGCGGCCTGTCTTGCCGATGAGCCTGTTGCGATATCAATATCCACGCCAAGCCTATAAAGCAGTCCGCTAAGAGCCGCGCCTATCCTTCCGAACCCCACTATCAGAATTTTCAGGTCGTAAAGGCCCTTGTCCGTGCTCTCCATTATAAGCTTTAGCGCCGCCTCGGCCGTTAGCGCAGCGTTCTTTAGCGTGAAATCCTCATCGTCCATGTAGTTGGCAAAAAGAAGCCCCCTTTCCCTTAGCGATTTCTCATCTCCTCTGCAGTATAATATTACGGCATTTGTTTCGGGAGAAAGCTTGTCAAGTTCGTCGCCGTTAACCATAACATTGGGCGGGTATATGTATACGGGTCGTCCGTCGGGGTCTGAATAGGGCGCAAGTAAGCGCTTTAAATGCGTCATCCGCTTGTCCGAACCGATAACATTAAGACGAATTTTTTCCATGCCTGCCTCCATGTTGTATACTATGAGACGCCAAAATATTGTGTGATACCTTTAAAGAGGGTAAGGCATATTATAAAGTGTGACGGGATGCTCTTATAAGGAGGTATTTTATGGATACGAGGATTTTTGTCGGCAGCAACACGCCGCTTGGATTTCAAAGCTTTTACGGCGAAAAGCTTAAAAACATCGCAAGAGTTTACATATTAAAGGGCGGCCCCGGGACTGGTAAAAACACATTGCTGAAAAAGATAGGGCAAGAAGCAAGCGAGCGCGGACTTGACACGGAATACTGGTATTGCTCGGGCGACCCCTTAAGCCTTGACGGGATATACATAAAAAAATTAAACATTGCCATTGTCGACGGCACGGCGCCTCATGTTATCGACGCTACGCTGCCCGCCGTAAAGGAAACGGTTGTTGCGCTTGGCGACTATATAGACGAAGCGAAAGTAAGGCTTTATTCGGAAACCATAATAGAACTGGCGCATCAAAAGAGCGCGCATTATAAAAGGGCATACAAGGCGCTAGCCTCGGCCAGAAAAATAATGGAAGCGGAAGAGGATTTGGACGAGGGCATAATTTATAACGACAAGCTAACTCAGCTTGCCGCATCGCTTGCCTATCACATAAGGCGCGCCGTTCCCAGAACCGAGCAGTTTTCAAGGGCGATAACCCCTATGGGGATTATGTTCTTTAATGACTTCATGGCGCAAAGACAAGTGATTGCATTAAACAGCAGCTCAAGGCTTTTGCTGTATCGTTTTTTCAATAAACTTAAAAACATGCTTTGCGGCTACGACGCCTACCACTGTCCGTTTGCGCCCCAAGAAATCGAGGCAATGACGGTTGCCCGCTACGCCGTGGTGCCCGCTGAGCTTGCAAACGGGGAGATAGCCGAAACAATCGAGCTTGACACGGCGCTGAAAAAGACGCCCGTAAGATATGAGTTTGAGAGCGCGGAGTTTGACAGAATGTTCACGCACGCGGTTGAGGAGTTGAATTTTGCCCGCCTTTGCCATATCGAAATGGAAAAGTATTATATTGAGGCAATGGACTTTGATAAAGTAAACGAGAAAACCTCAAAAATTATCGCGGAGATATTTTATTAAACTTTATTTTTAAATATTAATATATTATAGTGAATAAACCGCTAGGCTGTGCCCCGGCGGTTTATCGCAATACGGAAAAATTTTGCCAAAACCAGCTAAAAACAAAAAAATATTATTAAAATTTGCTAAAATAGCGGCCCTGCTATGCCCTTAAAGCCGCCGCCGGGGCGGTTGGATAAATTTTATCGTTGACAACACTTTAAGGCGTTGTTAAAATAAAATCGAATAGGTGTCGTCTTGGGAGGGTTTATGAAAAAGCGGCTACATATATTAATTGCGTTACTTCTCGTCGCCGTGGCATTGGTGACATTGTCGGCATGCGACGAAAAGGAGGATAAAGCGGCGGTTACTCCTGCGTATTTGCAGTTTGAAAACCCCTATGATACCTCCACGCTGCTTAATCCCGTTTTAGCCGAGGATTTCGATATTACTAAAGTTACGATAAATGTCGTTATGAGCGACGGCTCGGTGATTAAGACGGGTCTTCCCGTATCAACCAGTCTGTTTTCGCCCGATAACACGGGAACGACGGACATAGCCCCGGGAACGACATCGAGACAAACTTTCTTAATCGATTATGTATATCAAGGGACCAAAATCCACGGTTCGTTCTTTGTTTATTTGAGAAGTCCAAATGTCGCGGCGGAATATGTTACTTTCTATTTCTTCACCAACGGCGGCAACCCGGGCGATTTTGCGGTTGATTTTGTAAAAGGCACAAAATTCGAAACCTGGGCTGACTTTGT
>JAAZIO010000043.1 GCA_012800805.1 Clostridiales bacterium
AAGAGGAATCTGCAGAGTGGTATTGATAGGTAGCGAAGAAGTTATCAAAAAGAAGTTCCCCGAAATCGATTTTACGGGCGTGGAGTTTGAAAATCCCGCCGATTCTCCCAAAACAATCCCATACGCAAACTTCTTATATGAACTTAGAAAAGACAAGGGCATGACCGTTGACATGGCATATAATCTTGTCCGCACCGACAACCTCTCATACGGCGCCGTTGCGCTTAAAGTGGGCGATGTCGATGGCGTGGTCGGCGGCGCGGTTTACTCTTCCGCAGATGTTTCAAGGACAGCGTTCAGAATCGTTAAACCCGCAAAAGGTATCGGTTGCGTATCAAGCTGTTTCGTAATGGTTCCGCCGGATAATTTCCGTTACTCGGATGCGCCGGCGTTTATTTTTGCCGACTGCGCGGTAATTCCTTACCCAGACGAAAACCAGCTTGCGGACATCGCGCGAGCCGCATATCTTTCCTGCAAGAATATAGTTGAAATTGAGCCTAAAATCGCTATGCTTTCCTTCTCCACAAAAGGAAGCGCAAAGCATGAAAATATCGATAAGGTAATCAAAGCGGTTGAAATTCTCAAAGAAAAATACCCCGAAATGAGTGTCGACGGCGAGCTTCAGCTTGACGCCGCGATTGTTGAGAGCGTAGCGGCGCAAAAGTGCCCCGAAAGCCCCGTCGCCGGCAAAGCAAACGTATTAGTTTTCCCCAACCTCGACGCGGGCAATATCGGATACAAGCTTGCTCAGCGCTTCGGCGGCTGCATGGCTATCGGTCCCATCATGCAGGGCCTCAGCAAGCCTATTAACGATTTGTCACGCGGCTGTTCGGCGGACGACATCGTCGCGGTGGCGGCAATTACAGCCTTGCAGTGCGGAGAGTAGGAGGAAACAATGAAAATACTAGTTATCAACGCCGGAAGTTCTTCACTTAAATATCAGCTTATCGACATGACCGACGAGTCATGCATGGTCAAAGGCATATGTGAGCGCATAGGCGCTAAGGGCGGTGTTCTTACGCAAAAGACGCGCGAGGGAAAAACACTTGTCATTAAAAAGGATATGCCCACCCATACCGAAGCCATGCAGCTTGTAATTGACGCCATGCTCGATAAAGAAAACGGCGCGATTTCTTCGATGGCCGAGATTTCCGCGGTGGGACACAGAGTGTTGCACGGGGCGGAGGATTTCCACTCATCGATAATATTCAACGAGGAAAATTTAAAGACTTGCGAAAAGAATATAGACCTTGGCCCGCTTCATATGCCCGCAAACCTTGCTTGCGTAAAGAGCTGTATGGAGGTTATGCCGGGCATTCCCATGGTCGCCGTATTTGACACCACATTCCATTCCACAATGCCTCAAAAGGCTTTTATGTATGCGATTCCTTACAGCGTATACGAAAAATACAAGGTCAGAAAATACGGTTTCCACGGCACATCGCACAAGTTTGTCAGCGAAGAAGCGATAAAAATAATAGGCGAAAAGAAAAAGATTATTACCTGCCACCTTGGCAACGGTTCGTCAATTGCCGCTGTCTATGACGGCAAGTGCGTTGACACCACTATGGGCTTTACACCCCTTGAGGGCCTCATGATGGGAACCAGAAGCGGCGATATCGACCCTGCGGCCGTTGACTTCATGAGGGAAAAACTTGGTATATCTTCCGCCGAAATGGTGCAATATTTAAATAAAAAATGCGGCATGCTTGGCGTGAGCGAGCTCTCCAGCGACTGCAGAGACCTGACCGCCGCGGCAGAGAGCGGGAACGAGAAAGCTCAGCTTGCTCTTGAAATGACCGCATACAGAGTAAAGAAATACATCGGAAGCTTTACGGCCGCTCTCGGCGGAGTTGACGCAATCGTCTTTACGGGCGGCATCGGAGAACACTCACCCCTTATCCGCGGCCTTGTAATGGAAAACATGGAATTTTTGGGCGTTGACTTCGATAAGGAAAAGAACGACAATTACTCCGGCGGCATTGCCGACCTCACAAAGACGGGCTCTAAAGTTAAAGTATTCATTATTCCGACCAATGAGGAACTGTCAATCGCTCGCGAAACGGCAGCTCTTGTCAAAACGGCAAAATAACATTAATCAAATATATTTGACAACGCCGTTTTATTATACTATAATGTCGAAGTTGAAATGTTGTCAGGAGGAGCAAAATGGCAGTACCTAAAAGAAAAACATCCAAATCGAGAACAAATTCGAGATTTGCAAATTGGAAATTAAAGACCTTAGTGCTTGTCGAGTGCCCGCAATGCCATGAACTCAAAAAGAGCCATGTCGTTTGCCCTAAGTGCGGTTATTACAACGGCAA
>JAAZIO010000044.1 GCA_012800805.1 Clostridiales bacterium
TAAAATGCAGCAGTTTGTTGAAAAAACGGCAATAAAGCTTGGCATAAACCCCGACCAGCCGAGAAACCTCAAAAAAATCACATTAACGAAATGAGCCGCCTCATTTCGTTTTTTATTTATCAGGAAATACCAAAACCGTAAACAATTTCACTTATAAAACGGATTCCGTTACATAAATATTTAAATTTAAGTTTATGGAGCCATCTTAAAGCATAAAATTGAAAGGAAATGAATTTAATGGCTGAAACTGTTATTATAGGACTATTAAAGCTACTGGGAGGTCTTGGTGTTTTTTTAACATCCATGAAGCTCCTTACCTCCAACGTTGAATCACTTGCGGGCGAAAAAATCAAAGGACTTTTTTCAAAAATTTCCAAAAGCAAACTTGCGGGAGTTGGAATAGGAACCGCCGCCACAGCGATAATCCAAAGCTCAGGCGCGATAACCGTAATGGTCATAGGCTTTGTAAACTCAGGGCTTATGTCGCTGACTCAGGCGGCAACAATCATATACGGAGCTAACATAGGAACAACGATAACCGCCCAGATTGTGGCGCTGGGAACTTTGGGATCGGGCTCGTTTGACTTAAACCTGCTCTTCGGCTCTCTTGCCGGCATAGGCGCCCTAATCATACTTTTTGCCAAAAAAGACTGGGTTAAAAAAGCCGGCGGACTTACCGCGGGATTCGGCATGTTGTTTGTCGGTCTCTCTCTCATGTCCACGGCGATGAGCGATTTTGCAAAGCTTCCGGAAGTTATAGACTTTTTATCGAAAATCCAAAATCCCGTTCTCCTGGTTTTTGTGGGGGCGCTGTTAACCGCAATTCTTCAAAGCTCCTCCGCTATGACGGGTCTGATTATAACAATGTGCTTTGGCGGATTACTCTCTCTTGACCAAGGCATTTTTCTTACCTTTGGCAGCAACATAGGAACCTGCGTTGTGGCGCTGATAGCCGCAATCGGTAGCCAAGTTAATGCCAAAAGAGCTGCGTTGATTCATCTGATTTTCAATATCGCCGGCGTTATCGTATTCATGCTGATTTATCCCATTATCTTTTATACTTCGGGTGTAACATACGGTATGCTGCTAGAAAAGATGTTCCCCGGCGTTATTTCCACGCAGCTTGCCATGATGCATACGCTTTTCAATCTCATCAGCGTGATTTTGGTTCTTCCTTTCTCCGACCTTCTTGTAAAGCTTACGGAAAAGATAATACCCGAAAAAAAGGCAAAAGACACTGCCGTAGTCTTGGCGGACAAAGGCGTAAATTTTATTGCCGAACAGTTTTTATCCACTCCCCCGATTGCCGTGGCGCAGGTTAAAAAAGAAGTGGTCTATATGCTGAAATTGGCTATGGACAACTTCGACTTAGCTGTAAATGCCGTTAAAACCTTAAACCTTAATGACAGAAAAGAGTTTGACAAAAGGGAAAAATGCATAGACTTTTTAAACAAAGAGCTTACAAAATACACGACAAAACTGCTTAACTTAAACATAAGCGAAACCGACAGAAAGTTTTTAGGCTCTGTCTATCACACCATAACGGACATTGAAAGAATAGGCGACTACGCAGAAAATATATTTGAATACGCCGAAGAACTTAAAAAGGAAGGCAAGAGCTTTTCTGCAAGTGCATGCGATGAAATAGACAAACTCTCAGACAACATAAAATCTTTATACGATATAACGCTTAGGATTTTCAGCAACAACAACCTTTTGCTGCTACCCGATGCTTCATCGTATGAGCAGGCGGTCGACACTCTTAAAGAGGATATCTCACAAAACCACATCAAGAGAATGGCAAGCGGAGAATGCAGCGCGGAAACGGGCGCGCTGTTCCTCGGTCTTATTACGGGCGCGGAAAGAATTGCGGACCATATTTACAATATCGCCGAGAGCGTGAAATCATACGCTAACCGCAACATACGCCCCGCGGCAAAAATGTTTAAATAACAAGATTATAAATACTTAAAGCTATAAATATGCCCCGCTTCGGCGGGGTTTGTTTTTTAATAAATCAAAAAACACTTTAATAAATACATTAGTAAAAATGCTTATCTTCTTGCCTTAAGAAAATTAGACATCAGTAAATATGGATTATATACTTGCTTCGCTTGAAGTCCCTTTGTATGATAATTTCATTGGTTATAAAACACTCCTATAAAAATTTAATTATCGAACGCTAATTGCGGTATTTATTTGACAAATCTTAAGTTATAGAAAAACCTAATGCTGCAAGCAATTGCTTAATAATTATATTTGTTGTTGGTTTTCTATTAAAAATTATTAAATATGATTAAAATATGGTTTTCAAAAAAGTTTATCTGTTATAATTTAATTACTTATAACAAAAGAGGTAGATATGGAACTTGTAATCGCCACAAACAACAAAGACAAACTAAGGGAAATCAAAAACATAATAGGCGAAAAATTTGATAAAATTTATTCCCTTAAAGACCTTGGCATTGATATAGACATCGAAGAAACTGGCTCAACCTTTGAAGAAAACGCGCTTATTAAGGCAAGGACCATTTGTCAATTTACAAATCTTCCCTCGCTTGGCGACGACAGCGGTCTTTCCGTTAACGCCCTTGACGGCGCCCCGGGAGTTTACAGCGCAAGATATGCGGGAGAGCCTTGCGATTACAACAATAACATCAACAAGCTTTTAAGTGAACTTGAAGGCAAAAAAGACAGGACGGCAAAGTTTACAACCGTTGCCGCAATCGTGTTCCCTGGAGGCAAATTCATTACTGCCGAGGGCGCGGCTGAGGGCGAAATTACCTTAGAAAGGTGCGGAACATACGGCTTTGGTTACGACCCCGTCTTTTACAGCTATGACTTAAAAAAGACATTTGCCCAGGCAACGGAAGAAGAAAAAAACATGGTTAGCCACAGAGGAAGAGCAATAAGAAATCTGCTTGAAAAGCTTAAAGAGGAAATCAGATGAAAACCCTTTTGGTATTTTCGGACTCTCATAACGAGTCGCTTCCCCCTGCCCTTTACGAAGCGGCAAAATCTGCCGACTATGTTCTGTTTTTGGGCGACGGCATTATGGGGCTTAAAGATTTTGCGGCAACGGATAATTTTTTAGCCGTAAAAGGCAACTGCGATTTTATTGAGGCGGAAAAAGAAATGCTGCTTAATATCGAAGGCGTTAATGTCTTTATGTGCCACGGCGACCAATACCTTGTAAAAAACGACCTTTTAAGGCTATATTTTGCGGCAAAAGAAAAGGGCGCCTCTCTTGTTCTTTTCGGGCACACTCACGACAGCTTGGACAAAACTGCGGACGGCATAAGGTTTATAAACCCCGGCTCGATATCAAGGCCAAGGCTAGGTCACAGAAGCTACGCGTTTATTACGATAAAAGACGGGAAAATATTAAATAAAATAGTGGAAGTTCATTGATATTGCGCCCTCAAACCTTTGCTTAAACGCTTGTTTTGTGATATAAGAATTAAATCACAATTCAACGCGACATAAAAGAGCGTATTTGGCGGAAAAATTTTTATAAATAAACGCTGAAATTGCTTTAAAACGCCTTAAATTCGTTGACAACTTTTTGCTCTTATGCTAATATCTTTAAGCGTTGTGTTGTGACGTGCGGGTGTAGTTCAATGGTAGAATCTCAGCCTTCCAAGCTGATCGCGTGGGTTCGATTCCCATCACCCGCTCCAAACATGAGCCTGTAGCTCAGCTGGATAGAGCAACGGCCTTCTA
>JAAZIO010000045.1 GCA_012800805.1 Clostridiales bacterium
ATAACTTATGTCAACAGAACAATCGGCTTCGACGCGACATCGGAAGTAACCAATAACTACAGCATAAAGACAACCCTTACCGGATTTGCGGGCACGGATAACATGAAAGGCACCATCACCGTAAATTCGTGGATTAACCCATATGACTACAAGACGCCCGCTCTGCCCACCGAAGGATTTATTAGATTCAGCGCAGGCAACGCGACGGCAGACTTCGGATTTGTGGGTTCTTCGTATTGGAACGACGGCTACAGAATCGAGTGGGATTACTCCACATTCAACCCGTCATACACGGGCGGCGAAACCTATGTAACCGCTATACTCACCGCTCCCAGTGGTTTGACCTACAAGTTGCCGTTCAAGTTCTATGTGTACCGCATGTATGCAAAGACCATTAACTCCATAAAGAACGGAACGATTGCCACAAACAAGAACAACAACATTAACGGAACGGGCACCTATGTATCAGATTTCTATGATACCGAGGGCACAGGCATTGAAATAGGTATGTCGAAAGACACCGCATATCCGTTCACAATCATACCGTATACGCCCAACAGCTATGCGCTGCCGACCTCATACAGAATCACCTTCACGACACATGGCTACAAGGGTCTTGACGCAAGCGGAAAAGCGGTGTGGGAGAGCAAGATACCCACATGGCCGTCACAGGACACCTCCTCGAACACCTATAACTTCAGCTATGTCCAGGTAAGCATGCCGGCAAACTTCAACTGGGAGTTCAGAGCATCGGATGTGACTTACTACGCGTCAATAAAGATTCAGGCGCAACAGAGACTGACGATACCCGTTCTGTTCAAGGCAACGACACTGTCATCGGTCAACGACATCGATTACTCGACCATTGGCTCGTCAGGCTCGCCCAGCGGCTCTGCCTCGCTGACGACAAACGGAACGGCAACGGTTAACGGAACTTCGAAGTCTGTGCCTGTCGTATACTACGGATACGCCGTTGTATACTCCAAGAGCGGCACCGCTATAGGATGGCATAAGGTTCAGTTCTCAACCACGTCATCAAGCATGGCGTTGCCCACAACTATCGGCAACAGAACAGTAAGATATGTTCTGAGAGCGGTAGTCGGCGCAATGGTTGACAAGAACGGCACGGTTCTCACCACCACGCCCGCAACCGAAACAAGCTCGTGGGAAACAACCGAAAACATCAACGGTAATTCCGTATCAATTAATGTTGTTGCAATTGGCGATATGATACCGACCAACGGACTTACGGTCGACACAAGAACCAAGACTATCTGGTCAAGCAGATAACAAACAACGCAATAAATAAACCGCCGAAAGGCGGTTTATTTTTTTATCCTGTTGTTTTCAAATTTGTCAAAAATTAAGTGAATATTATTGAAATAGCTTAAGGAATTATGTTATAATGCAGTTGATTAATTTTTTGGAGGAATAAAATGGGGCTTAAGCAGCAATTACTGAAAGTTATCGAGTGGAAGGACGATTCCCGTAACACTCTTGTTTATCGCTTTCCGGTTTCGGACCGTTACGCGATAATGAAAGGTTCAAAATTGATTGTTAACGAATCACAAGCGGCCGTCTTTGTTACCGGCGGTCAGATTGCTGACGTTTTTGAGCCCGGCACATATACACTTGACACTAACAATCTGCCCATATTGACTAAACTTTTGGCTTGGAAATATGCTTTTGAAACGCCTCATAAAGTTGATGTATACTTTGTAAACACAAAGCAGTTTACCAACATTAAGTGGGGAACAACCAACCCTATAATGATGAGGGATAAAGACTTTGGTCTAATAAGGCTTCGCGGATACGGAAATTTTTCATTCAGGGTATGTTATCCCGCGATTTTTATGCGCGAGCTCTTTGGCACGGTCAAGACTTTTACGACAGAGGACATAGAAAATTATCTTAAATCTATGATTTTGTCCACTTTGACAGACATTTTGGGTGAGAGCAAAATCGCCGCGTTGGATCTTGCCGCCAAATACTTGGAGCTTGGCGAAATGGCAAAAAGCGAATCGACAGGCAGGTTCAAACAGCTTGGGCTTGAGGTTACAAGCGTAGTCATTCAAAACCTTTCGCTTCCGCCCGAAGTGGAAAAAGCCATGGACGAGAGAACCACACTGGGCGTTCTCGGCGGAAAACTTAACGAATATCAGCAATATCACTCAACGCAGGGTTTGCGTGACGCCGCCAAAAATCCGGGCGGCGGTATTGCGGGCGCTGGAATTAATTTAAGCGCGGGGATGGCGCTAGGCGGTATGATGGCAAACACCTTTGCGGGAGCCATGCAAGGTAAACCCGTTGAAACAAAGAGCGACAGAGTGAATTGCCCAAACTGTGGCGCCGAGGTTGACGCAAAAGCAAAGTTCTGTTCAGAATGCGGCCAGAAAATTGTGGTTGATGAAAAGAAAATAAGCTGTCCTAAGTGCGGAGCGGAAGTAAAAGCAACCGCCAAGTTCTGCCCCGAGTGCGGACAAAAGCTGGCGCAAAAATGTCCCGGCTGCGGAGTTGAGATTAAAGGCAACCCTAAATTCTGCCCCGAATGCGGAATTAAACTGTCTTAAGTAGTAGATATATGTTTTAAGTAGTAGATACAAAAGTAGTATTTATTAAAAGATGAGTAAGACAACCGATATAGTAAAGTGCGCAAGCTGCGGCGCCGATATGGCATACGACCCCAAAACGGGGACGCTCAAGTGTTCTTACTGCGGGAGCGGTAAAACCGTAGAGCGCGCGGCGAGCTTTGACAGAGATTATTATAAGTATGTGGACGAAGGCAAGGTCAGGGAAGGGGGGTTTATCTACCAATGTCCCAATTGCCATGCGGAAACTACGGTTGAGGACTTTTCAACCGCGGTCAGCTGTCCGTTTTGCGGCGCAACAAATATCGTAAAAACAAACGAGCTTTCTGGGCTTAAACCCGATTCCATCCTTCCGTTTACGAAAGAAAAGACGGACGCCAGCGAATCGGCAAGAAAATACATAAAAAACAGGCTCTTTGCGCCAAGAAAGCTTAAGAAAACATTTGTGCCGGATGGGTTCAAAGGGTTATACTTCCCAAGCTTTAATTTCAATGTAAAGACCAAATCCACATATCACGGAACATTGGGGAAGTATTACACAGTAACCGTTGGAACAGGCAACAATAAAAGAACGGAAACCAGAATAAGATACTTCAATGTTAGCGGAAGCTATGAGGAACTGTTTAACAACCTGCTGATAGAAGCCAGCTCGCACCTTACGCAAAAGGATTTGAACAAGCTCTCGCCATTTGACACCAATGAGTCCGTTTCTTACAAGCCCGAATTTCTTGCGGGTTACTCGGCTGAAAGATACTCGACATCTCTAAAAGAATCGTTTAATCTCGCAAAGGGCAAAATAGACGCACAGATAAGGCAGAATATATTAAAAAGATATGACGCCGATGTGGTGCAATCGCTGACGGTTGAAACATTGTATAACCCCGTAACATTTAAATACATACTGCTTCCGCTTTGGATATGCGCGTACAATTACAAAAACAAACTGTATAACTTATTCGTAAACGGAAGAAACGGCAAAGCAACCGGCAAAGTGCCCGTATCGCCCTTAAAGGTGCTGTTTACGGTGTTGGTGGCTCTTGGAATTGCGGCCGTCCTAGTCATACTTGCCCTTAAAGGCTACTTATAATTTCCAATTTTTAGTTGAAGTCGTTATTACATTAAGGTATAATGATATTGACAAAATAACAATCTAAATTAAGAAAATATCAGGAGGATATATCGATGATAACCAAGGATATGTTGATAGCCGACGCTCTCAGAGAAGGCAACGCTGAAGCAATGGAAAGAACGCTTGCGGGAATGGGAATGCACTGCATAGGTTGCATGCTGGCTCACGGTGAAACCATTGAGCAAGCCGCCGCGGTTCACAATCTTGACCCCGATAAAGTCGTTGAAGCTCTCAACGAGGCCGCTAAAATGAACTGATATGAAAAACGAACTTGCAATCGCTGAAAGAATTAAAGAACTGAGAATATTCTCTGACTACTCTGTGGAGGAGATGGCTCAAAAACTCGGTATCAGCGTAAAGGAATACTCCTCGTATGAGACCGGCGATAAGGAGATGCCCATTAATCTTATAGTAAAGGTGGCTAATATCCTTGAAACCGAGGCCGCATACATCATTTCGGGCTGCATGCCGACAAACGACTCGGCCGTTGTTGTGTATGACGGCAAAGGCGTATCGGTGGAGCGTTATCAGGGATATTCTTTTACTTCACTGGCTGCCGATTTCAAAAACAAACAGATGAGGCCCATGCTGGTGACAATACATCCGTCGGATTTTCCCGAACTTGTCATGCATGACGGCCAAGAGTTTAATTATGTTCTTGAAGGCGAGCTTAGAGTTATAGTTGGAGAGAATGAATATTATCTTAGAGCGGGTGATTCGATTTACTTTGACCCCAAACAACCCCACGCACAGCTTGCGATGGGAGGGGCTCCCGCAAAGTTCCTCACCGTAATAAACGGATAATAAAACGGGCAGTGAACCTGCCCGTTTTTTATTATAAAATATTATTATATAAACAACCTAACTATTAAAATTAACAATCAGGATTAATTTAAAAAGCAATTTGTATTTGGTATAAATATTATTAAGAGCAATAAATACTTGATAATATATTAATATAGAAATTAATTAAACAATCAGGATAAAAAATAGGAATAAAATATACTTAGATAATATAGTAACAATATAATACATTAACTTAATGATACTTTTCAATTTATATCTAAATTCAGCATTTATTTAATGATTTTTTTCAATAAAGCATCAATTTTTTTTGATAATAAGACTATTTAATTCAATCGCCATGTTTTTACAAAACTTCCCCGCATTTTTCAAAAGTCCAAGTTTTTCTTAATCGATATAATGTTATACTGGTCGTCGAGGTGAGTATGAGCAATTTGAGCTTAGGTGTTGATTGCGAATACGAAAGAATAGGTCAAGCCGATGTATATGTCGGCTCGGATATGGCAAAGAGAGTTCCGACATTCATCACGGCGACCCTGCTTGGCGGGCATGTCGCTGTAATTTATTTCGATGAAGTTTCAATGTACGCTCTGCCCGTAATACAAGAAGTGAGAAGGGCGGGCTTCAAAGTTTACGAGTTATGCATAAGGGCAACCGACAGCTATGAAAAGAAGCTGTTTGCGGTATCCTCCATTCCCGACTATGTCAGATTCGTGATAGGGGTGGGGACAGGCTCCGTCGCAAGGCTGTGCAGCCATTTATGCACAAAACGGGCAATCGAGTTTATGATTTACGCGACAGCGCCATCAACAGACGGCTTTTTATCGCCCGCTGAGGAGATAAAGAACGCCTACAGCGCCAAATATCTGGTTGCGGATAGGGATGTATTAAACACCTGTCCGAAAAAGTTCGTATCCGCGGGGTGGGGAATTGCGTTCAGTGAGCCGCTGAGAGCTTTTGAAATGCTCATGAGGGATAAAATATTCGAAGCGGAGAAAGAATATAAAATAGTCCGTGTGGAAAACGCCCGCGGTGAAGTGACTTGGGACATCAACGATAATATAAGCGAATCGTTCAATAAAAGAAAAAAAGCGATTTCGATTTCCCCTTACGCCGATAACGAAGAGCTTTTTTGGTATCTTGTAAGGCTTTCGGAGCAGAAAAAGCATGAAAACTTTAAGTCCGCATCCGAAACCTTTGCGGAAATTTTAATGCAATCCGACGGGAAAAGGCTTTTAGGAGAATATACTTTTATAGCGACATATCTTCTGTGGGGCTTTTACACATGCTATCTCGGCGCCGACGCGGTGGATGTTCTGCTACCTCCCGACAAGGTGAAATCTATGAAACTGCTTGAAAAAAAGTGCGGCATTCCGTTTATCATGCTGTTAAAAAGAATTGACTTTTTCACGGTTAACGGTTATTTTAGAATAAAATATATTCTCGGTGAATACCGTGAAGAT
This sequence comes from Clostridiales bacterium, assembly GCA_012800805.1. Taxonomy (GTDB): domain Bacteria; phylum Bacillota; class Clostridia; order Christensenellales; family CAG-917; genus JAAZIO01. The sequence goes on from JAAZIO010000045.1 coordinate 5,985, forward strand.
TTGCTGGCCGCGCTGAAAACGCTGGACTATAAAGCGGATCAAAGACGATGGCGCAGGCTCTACGACGACGCAGGTTACTGGCTTAAAGAAACATTTACAGTAAGAGAACTTCTAAGCCTGATGGCGCTGTCGGGCGAACTTTCGGGAGGGCTTTTAGGATTTGCAAAAGCGAGCGGTGCACTTGAGGATTACATTTAAGAGGAGAATATGCCAAAGAACATCAAAGACGTTGAACTTTTCTTGTTCGACCTAGACGGAACGGTTTACATCAGCGAAACTGAAATTGAAGGCTCTTTCGAGGCAATCAGCAAGCTTAGAAAGATGGGCAAAAGGGTTTGTTTCTTTACGAACAACTCCTCAAGAATGCATATAGACTACATCCAGAGGCTTAACAATCTCGGCCTTAGAGTTTATTCCGACGAAATTTACACATCGGGTCAAGTAACTTGCGAATATATTCTTGACAACTACCGGGGCAGCAAGGTCTTTCTTTTGGGAAACGACAGGCTGCGCTCGGAGTTTTTACTTTATGGAATAGAGCTTTCCGATACAAACCCCGACATTGCGGTTTTGGGCTTTGACACAACTTTAAACTACGACCGCCTTTATCAGTTCTGCAAATGGCTCAATAAAGGCATTCCTTATATTGCGACTCACCCCGATTTCAACTGCCCCGCGGAAGAGTGCCCCATGCCGGACGTCGGCTCTTTCATAGAAATGATAAAACTGACCGTCGGCCGTACGCCAGACCTTATCATGGGTAAGCCTTATAAGACAGCGGGAGAGAGAATTACCAAAAAATACGGCCTGCCGCCTAGAAAAATCGCCATGGTCGGCGACAGACTTTATACGGATATCGCCTTTGGTAAAAACTGCGGTTTCACCACCATTCTTGTTCTTTCTGGCGAAACCACGCAAGAGATGGCAAATGAATCAAAGATAAAAGCAGACTATACCTTGGCAGCGGTCAGGGAAATCATTCCGCTGTTGGAGGGCAATAAATGAGCTTTGCATTGTCGGCAGCAGGCGCAGGCGGCGTTTGGCAATATGTGATATTTGTTCTTTACATAGCGATAATAGTAACTGTTTCAATACTTTGCAGAAAAAAAAGCACCAGCGTCAACGAGTTTTTGTTTTCAAAACAAGGTTTGGGCGCTTGGCTTTCGGCTTTTGCCTACGGCGCCACATACTTTTCGGCGGTTGTCTTTGTCGGATATGCGGGTAAATTCGGCTGGAGCTTCGGCCTGGCCGCGGTTTGGATAGGCATAGGAAACACTTTGATAGGCACGCTTACAGCATGGCTTGTGCTTGCAAAGAGGACCAGGTATATGACGCAGGTTCTCGGCGCAAGAACAATGCCCGAGTTCTTTGAAAAGCGCTACGAAAGCAAACATATCAAGCTGGTTGCGTCAATCGTTATATTTATTTTCCTGCTTCCTTATTCGTCATCGGTTTATCAAGGACTTGGTTTTATTTTTGAATCCGCCATTGGATTAAGCTCTGAATGGTGCATATTAATACTTGCGGCTCTTACCGCTCTATACTTGTTTATGGGCGGATACTTTGCGACTTCCGTTACCGACTTCATTCAAGGCATAATTATGCTTAGCGGTATAATCGCCTTGGTTTTCGTGCTTCTCGCAAACCCGTCCATGAACTGGGGTGAGGGGCTGAAGGCTATTTCCGATAGCGGGCTTGGATTTGTCGCGCATTTTGATGTTCCAGCGGGCAAAACTTTCCTTGACAGCAAAGCGTTTAATGTAATAATTCTTATACTTCTCACATCGTTCGGCATTTGGGCGCTGCCGCAATCCATACACAAGTTTTACGCCATAAAGAATGAGGAAGCAATCAAAAAAGGCGTAATCATATCAAGCGTCTTTTCGTTGATTATCGGCGGAGGAGCCTATTTTATGGGCAGCTTCGTAACAAGATTCATCACGCCCGAACGGTTTGCGGGTGACCTTGGCGGCAACTTTGACCGTCTTGTCCCCGAAATGCTGACGCAAAACCTTCCATCCGCCATGCTCGGGCTTATCGTAGTCCTGCTCTTTTCCGCAAGCATGTCGACGCTAGCTGCGCTCTCGCTCTCATCCGCTTCAACCGTAACGATGGACTTTGTCAAAGGTTATGTCAAGGCGACCCTTGCCGAAAAGAATACAAATATACTCTTAAGGTGTCTCTGCCTTGTTTTTGTTGCCATCTCCGCGGTTCTAGCGATACTGAAAATTGACGTTATAGTAACGATGATGAGCTTAAGCTGGGGCGTTCTTGCGGGTTGCTTCATAGGGCCTTATGTTTTGGGTCTCTACTCAAAGAAAATCAATAAAATTGGCGCGTACGCGTCAATCATTACATCGCTTGTAATTACTTTTGTTTTGGTATTCGCCTTAGGCGCCTGGCAGGCGGGCGATGGGGCCAGCGCCAGCGCGATAATTAAAGCAGGAATATCTAAAAGCCCGTTCATTGGAGTAGTTGCAATGGCCGCTTCAGTCATAGTGACGCCGGTATTTAGTATTATATTCAAAAAATACAATCCCTCTGAAAACACTCTAAAAATTGCGTTTCCAAAAAAGTTCAATTTGTCCGACGTTTTAATTAACGCGGAAACGGTAGTGGAGGCGGCTGAAAACGTCGAAATTAATGAAGAGACCGAAACGGAAAAATAATCAATATTAAATTTTATATGTTTAAATTAATCCGCGAAAAAAAATTCGCGGATTTTTTATTTTTTTTGTATAAATAAAAATTCCGTCGTCAATACTCCAAGCGACGGAGGTAAATATGAAACAAAGCTTCAAAGAAAAATTGGCCAAAGTAGGGAAGTTTTTCAAAAAGAACGGATATTACTTTCTGATTGTCATTTGCATTGCTGCCGTCGCAAGCATGATAGGCGTTGCGGTTGCTCAGAATAATAGAAGGAATGCCGATATCGACAACAATATCACAAGGCCCGACAATAGCGGCGACAATGGCGGACAGAAACCGCCTGTGGAGGACGAAGTCGATCCTGAACCCGTTGAAGATAAGCTTACATTCGCTCTTCCATCGACGGGTGAAATCACGGGACACTTTGAATTTGTGTTCAATGAAATCCTAGGTGATTACAGAAATCATGATGGCATTGATTTTGTGGCAAAGGATGGCGACATCAATGTATACGCGGCGGCTGACGGCGTGGTAAAGAGAGTTGATTATGACGTACTTTATGGCTACTATATTGAAATAGAACACGCCG
>JAAZIO010000046.1 GCA_012800805.1 Clostridiales bacterium
AAAATCATATAACATATAAATATAAGTATTTTACCAATTACAACATTTTTTTAAAGTCCAATAAAATATAAGTATTTTAAAATCACAACATTTGTTTAAAGTCCAACAAATCCATTTTGGTTGCATTAATATCAGCGATTTGATATAATGGTAAAAAATTTCTATTTCGGAGGCTTTATGAAGCATATAAACATCGTTTCCAAGTGCTCTATCAAAAAAGATGGCAACATCGGATGCGGCGAGTGCCAAGCCAGCTGCCAATCCGCCTGCAAGACAAGCTGCACCGTTGGAAATCAATCTTGCGGACAAAAGGAAGAAAAAATCCTTAACAAGGGCAATATCGAAAAATAATGGTTGAGGTTTTTTCTTCAAGCGTAAGCGGAGAGAAAAGATACTTTGTTTATGATGTGGAGAGCGGCAGTCTTATGAATGTGGACGCCGCCGCTTTTTTGATTGCGAAAAGCAGGTATTCGTCGCTAAGTTCAGACGAATCCCTGCTTTATTCAAGCATAGACGAAAATTTGAAAAAAGAAATAGAGGGCGAGCTTTTAACTCTTGAAAAGGAAGGCGTTTTAAACTCTAAGCCCGCGGACACGGAAATAAAATTCTGCGGCGATATCAAGGCGATGTGTCTGCATATTTGCCACGACTGCAATTTAAGGTGTCCTTACTGCTTTGCTAAAGACGGCACATATAACACGCCAAAAGACTATATGAGCTTTGAGGTGGGGAAAGCCGCAATCGACTTTTTGATTGAAAGAAGCGGGGTTAGGAAAAACCTTGAGGTGGATTTTTTCGGCGGCGAGCCGCTGATGAATATTGAGGTCGTCAAGCGTATTGTAAACTACGCTAAATCGGAATGCGAAAAGAGAGGAAAAAACATCTCATTCACGCTTACCACCAACGCCGTATTGCTTAACGAAGATAACCGCAAATTCTTAAACGAGGAAATGGAAAACGTGGTTATTTCGATAGACGGAAGGCAAGAAACCCACGATGCGCTAAGAAAAACGCCAAACGGCAGCGGTTCACACGCTATCGCATTGAAAAACGCCAAAGAGTTCAGAAAAATCAGGGGCGATAAAAAATACTACATAAGAGGCACTTTTACCAAAAAAAATTTGGATTTTACATCTGACGCCGTCTATCTTGCCGAAAACGGCTTCGACCAGATTTCGCTGGAGCCCGTGGTGCTTGACGAGAGCGACGAGCTTGCAATAAAAATGGCCGACATAGATAGGGTGAACGAAGAATACGAAAAGCTTGCAAAAACCTATATCAAAATGAGAAAGGAAGGCAAGTGGTTTAATTTCTTCCACTTTATGATAGACTTAAAGCATGGGCCATGCGTCCATAAAAGGCTTAGGGGATGCGGTGCGGGAAGCGAGTATGTCGCGGTAACTCCCTCGGGCGACATTTACCCTTGCCACCAGTTTGTAACCCATCCCGAATATAAGATGGGAAATGTCTTGGATGGCGATTTTAACGAAAGCATACAAAAAACATTCTTTGAAAACACGGTAGTAAAAAAAGACGAGTGCTTATCCTGCGCAGCCAAATACCACTGCTCGGGCGGGTGCGCCGCAAACGCCCTGAATTTTTCGGGCAGCATAAACGGCGTTCACGAGGTAGGTTGCGCGCTCATGAAAAAACGCTTTTTGCTTTCCCTTGCCATATACGACGCTGAAGCTTAAAGTATACTTTATTAATATTGACTAAGTTAGCCCTGTTGTGTATAATACTTGTGTTTTCACTTAGGAGTACACGCTATGAAGAAAAGAAAATCCATAGTCGTTTTATCCTTTTTGGCAGTCGTAATAATCTTGATGACGGTCTTTGCCCTTGTGGATTTTCCGTCGGGAATTTATGATTACACGGGATATGCCAAAAC
>JAAZIO010000047.1 GCA_012800805.1 Clostridiales bacterium
CGCTAAGCTTTAATAGATAAGAATTTAAGCCGCTGATTAATTTAGCAAGCAAGTGAATAAAGTATTATTCTCATAGGTTTTTACATTATATCCGATAAGCTTTAAAAGATAAAAATATAAGCCGAAAGCTTTATAAAGTGGGAGTTTTTTCCAATTTGGTTTAAACAAGCGAGAGAATAAAAAGTTGTAAAAATAGCTATTAAAAGGTAAGAACCTAGCCGATTAGTTTTATAAGGTTAAAGGCTTTATGCCGATTATATTAAGCAAGCTAGAGAATAAAAAGGTGGAAAATTTGCTTAAACAGACGAGAATTTTTGCATTATACCCGCTAAGCTTTAAATTAAAGAGTTTTTAAGCCGATGTGCTTAAAGTGAAGCTGATATGTGAAAGAAAAAAAGGAAGATAATATCTTCCTTTTTGTTTAGTATTTTATAATTGATTTTTGTTTTAACAACTTTAAATGTCGGGGTTTTCTAAAAAAGCGGATTGTTTTTTAAGTTTTAAATAATCTCTTTTATTTTTGATTTTTTTGGCCATCTCAATGAAGCCTTCAACCGTTAGCGTCAAAGTCATAAGCAAAACGCCTATTCTGCAAAGCAGGCTGACCAGATTTATTTTTACTCCGTAACCGATGTGTATCATTAAAGCCTTTGGGGTGCTGAACATGGGGAACAGGAGAATTAAAGAGATTAAAAGCAATATGTCCGCGGGCTTTTTTTTGTTGAAGTTATCTATTATTTGAACCGCGGCCAGTGACATGAAAACCAAAAAATAATCTCCTCCCATATCTATTGCAAAACAGCTCAATAGCGAAAGCAAAGCCGCCGATTTATAAGGCGCCACAAAGAAAGAGGCTATAAGCGCAAGTAGCGAAGTGGCGTAGCTTAAATATCTTGTTGCGGCAAAGACTGCGCCGTTATTTAAAATTCCAAAAACGGAAAACAGCGTTTTATAAGAAACCGTAAAGCTGTTTCTGATATGTTCATAAGACTTGCCGACGTCGCCCGTCCAAGAGAAGACATTTCTGAAAAAGACCGGGATATCCGATAAGCCTTTAAAATAAAAGAACGGAACAAACAGTAAAATAAGCCCGTATACCGCCGATTTAACCGCTCCTTTAAGGTCTTTGTTTTTAAGCAAAAGTATGCCTAAAATAGCGGGATATAACTTAAAAGCGAAAGAGATACCAAGAGATAAATATGAAAGCTCTCTAAGCAGCTTGAATTCGGAATTATAATACGCCATAAAAAACAGCGAAAAGAAAGCGGCGATAAGCAAAATATTGCCTCTGTCGAGGGTAATCAGAAACGGATAAGAGACAACGCAGCAGAGGGTAAATATCAGTTTTTCGGTTTTTGTTCCTTTTTTAATTTTATATAAAATAACCGAAATGCATAAAACGGATGTCGTATAGTATATAAAATAAAAAATTATTCCATACCCCGTATACCTTAAAAGCGGCGCCGGTATGCTCATGCCGCCGGGAATAAGCCTTGCGAAGATATCCATCATTATAAGCGACAGGGGCGGATATGTCGTGCCTGTGGCGTAGGTGTCGGGGTTTCTAGCAAAATCCAGGACATTGTAAAAATCCATAAAGAAATCAGGCCTGTCCCCAAAAACAAGAGAGTTCAGCGAAACGCCGTTGGTTAAAAGCGCAAGTATAAATGAATAGACAATAGCAATTATAGAAATGGAACAAAATATAAAAGAAGATAATTTACTATCTTCGTTCATTAGCAAAAAGCTCTTTTCTTTTAATGTTTTCTTAAAGGTATTATTCACTGTATCTTTGTCCGTTAAATATAGGGAAAATCTTATCTTTTGAACTTCTTAATTATAAACTCTCAACACTAAATTTGTCAAGCAATAAAAAAGCACGCTTTACCGGTTAGCGTGCTTTTTATGCTTTGCTTTTTTTTTAAACCGCCCCTTCAAGCAGCATTTTATCCGCAACCAACGCTATAAACTCGCCGTTTGTAGGCTTTTCGTTTGCGGAATAAACTTTAATTCCGAAAATATTGTTGATGTTTTCAATTTTACCCCTGTTCCAAGATACTTCGATGGCATGTCGAATCGCACGCTCTACTTTGGACGGTGATGTGTCGAATCTCTCAGCAATAGATGGATAGAGTTTTTTAGTTATCGAATTGATAATGTCGGGTGTTTCCACCGCCATTTTGATAGCCTCGCGTAAAAAGTGATAACCTTTGATATGCGCCGGAATGCCAACGGATATAAATATGTTGGCGATTTTTTCATCCAGGTGTCTAAGATTTTTCTTTTCGGAACTTGGTTTTTCAACCGACGTGACCATGGGCTGAGGCTGCGGTTGATAAAATTCCTCTTTACCCGTTTCGTCGAGATATTTCTTGAGTGTCTCGTGCGAGAAAGGTTTTGCAAGGAAGTAGCTTGCGCCGTATCTTAAAGATTTGGACACAAACCCGTCTGCGCAAAGCTGCGACATCATTACCACGGTAGGTTTCTTTTCGAGCTTTGCCAAAGATAAACTGGACAAAACTCCAAAACCGTCAAGTTCAGGCATCACTATATCAAGCAACACAAAATCCGGCGAGTGC
>JAAZIO010000048.1 GCA_012800805.1 Clostridiales bacterium
CCGTTGACTCGGCAACTCTGTTTAACAAAAGCCTTGAGATTGCAGAAGCCTCGATACTATTTGACATACATGTTGAAAAAGTCAGCGTCGTAATGCATCCAGAGAGCGTTATACACGCAATAGTGCAGTATGGCGATAATTCATATAAGGCATCGATGTATTATCCCGATATGTCGCTTCCGATTGAATACGCCTTAAGCTACCCCGAAAGAGGAACCGATACGGTTTTGCCGCTTGATTTTGAAAAGATATCAAGGCTCAATTTTTACGCCCCGGATACCGACCGCTTCCCGTGTCTTAATGTTATGCCCGAGGCGTTGGCAAGGGGAGAAGGAGCGGCAGTTGCCGCGTCGTCAGCCGATGAGGTGCTGGTTGATCTTTATCTTAAAGGAAAAATCGGCTTTTATGATATATATGACGGTCTGATTAAAGCCGTAAAAGCGTTTGAGAAACACAAAATAAACAGCGTTCAAGATGTTTTTGACATTGACAAAAAAGTAAGGAAGTATATTATATCATAATGATTGTTTTGCTATCCGCCACGGCGGCAGAAGTTTTCACATATATAGGCTATGTCATCATCGCGATACTTGCGCTGATGGTGATGATAGTCATTCACGAACTCGGACATTATCTGGCAGGCAAGGCGCTTGGGTTCAAAATTGACGAGTTTGCGATAGGTTTTGGCCCGCCGATATTCAAAAAGAAATTAAAGTCGGGAGAGCAGTTTTCCATCCGCCCGTTTCCAATTGGGGGATATTGCGCTTTTGCGGGCGAGGATGAAGATAACCCCGACCCCAAAGCTTTCAATAACCAAAAGCCTTGGAAACGCTTAATAGTGCTGTTTTCGGGCGCGTTCTTCAATTTTATTTCGGCTATCATATTTATCGCAATTTTCTTTTCGGCGGTGGGGCAGGTTTTGCCTCAAATCACCGACGTTAAACCTTACGCCGACGGCTCTCAAAACGCTTTTATGCCCGGCGATGTCATATTGTCCATTAACGGAAGACAGGTAAATGTATTGCTTGCCGAAGACATAGAAAACGCTTTTTCAAAGGTGGGCGACAACGCCATATTCAAAGTATTAAGAGACGGGAAAAAGGTCAAGGTAAATGTTTATAAATACGAGCACGGCATATTCGAAGCGGGCGATGTCATAATCGGCATAAACGGCAAGCAGTTTAAAGAAAACGAATATATACTTGTTGATACGGACCTTTCCACCCTTAATTCATACGAAGACGGCACTACAATTACTTTTACTATCAAAAGAGGGGAGTCAATATTAAATGCCACGGGAACCAAGAAAGGCGAGTCTAAGTGGACTTTCTTTGGTTTTGGGGTGACAAGAAACATTACCGTTCAAAAGCTTGATTTCTTTACGGCGCTTGGCCGCTCATTCGGCTTCTCTTTCTTTGTGGTGTTTAAGATTTTAGCTTCGCTCGGCGCGCTGATTACGGGCAAAATGTCGCTTTCGGGCGCGGGCGGAACCATTACGGTTGTTAAAACAATCG
>JAAZIO010000049.1 GCA_012800805.1 Clostridiales bacterium
CGCCGCAAAGCAGGAGATTATAAGGCGCTATCTTAGGGCGCTTTGCGATTATAAGAACGGTCAAGCGGATTCTAAGACCGTGTCAAGGCTCGAGTTTTTGATGTCCAAAATCGGGCTTAAACCCGAAGACAGAAGCGTGGTTGTAGCCGCGAGGGAAAAATCGGAAAGAAGCTCAGCCGCGGCAATGGCAATCGAGCTGGGCGACGGAAGGGTGATAAGGGGAAAGGGAAGCGACAGGATGTCGGCCACCGCGGCATGCATATTCAACGCTGTGAAAGTGCTTGCCGATATACCTAAAAACGTAAATCTCATAAGGCCTGAGGTAATAAAACCCATAACCAAGTTTAAACTAAACGTTCTTCACGAAAAGGATAAGGCGCTCACCCTTGAAGAAGCCCTTCTTGCCTTAAATGTTTGCCAGACGGAAGACGAAAACGCAAAGAGAGCGTGTATGCAGCTTGAGAAATTAAAAGGGCTTGAGGCGCACTCCACCTATATGTTAAAATCAAACGACGAGGAAATGCTGAGAAAACTCGGCATCAATGTAACCTCGGACCCCGTGTTTTTATCCAATAATTTATACGACGAGTAATCAAACGAACCATTAGTCAATAATACCTAAGAAAGAATAAAAGTTATGTCTTAGGAGAGGAAAATGAAGCAAAGGCAAGAGATAGAAGAAAAATATCTTTGGGATTTATCAAGCATCTGCCCTTCTGACGAAGTGTGGGAAGAGCGGTTTGTAAAGCTTAAGGAGCTAACGAAAAAGCTTGAGGGCTTCCGCGGCACTCTTTCGGACGAGGGAAAGCTAAGAGAGTTTTTGTTTATAAAGCGAGAGCATGGTAGGACTATATCCGACCTTTATGTTTACGCTCGCATGAAGCGGGATGAGGACACCACCGTTTCAAAATATCAGGCGATGAGTGACAGGATAGAAACCTATTCCTCCGATGCCTCCGCAAGGCTTGCCTTTGTAATGCCCGAGCTTACAGCGCTTTCCGACGAAACGCTGGATAAGCTTATGATAGACCCGACTTTAGCGGATTTCGACGTGTTTTTCAGGGAAGTGAAAAGGCACAAAAGAATTACCCTTTCCGAAAAAGAGGAGAGGATACTTGCCGAGGTCGGAAGTTTTGCCGATAATCCTCACGATGTCTTTTCTATGTTCGATAACGCCGACATCAAATTCCCCGATGTCGAGGACGAGAACGGCAACGCCGTAAAGATGTCGCACGGCGTATACTCACTGCTATTGCAAAATCAAAATCAGGAGGTAAGAAAGCGCGCGTTTGAGTCCATGTTCGGAGTATACCGCGACCATGTAAACACTCTTGCCCAAGTATACGCAGGCAATGTCAAAAAGGACCGGTTTTACTCAAAAATCCGAGGTTTCAAGTCTTCTCTGGAATACTCTATGTATCTTGAAGATGTGGATAAAGCCTGCTACGATATGCTTTTAAAGGCGGTCGGAAAGGCAACGCCCTCGCTTCACAGGTATATAGCTTTAAGAAAGAAGGTTTTAGGCGTTGAAACCTTGAATATGTATGACTTGCATGTCCCCATTGTAAAGAGCCAAAACATCGCCTTAAAATACGAAGACGCCTATGACCTTGTGATGGAGGCGCTGTCTCCGCTTGGCGAGGAATACGCAAAGCTTCTTGACAGGGCAAGAAACGAAAGGTGGATTGATGTTTACGAAACAAAGGGTAAAAGAAGCGGGGCTTATTCATGGGGAACTTACGACTCGCATCCCTATGTCCTTTTAAACTATCAGGAAACAACGCACGACGTGTTCACCATAGCCCACGAGTTGGGACACGCCATGCACAGTTATATGTCAAACAAAGCCCAGCCTTATGAAAAGGCGCGATATGAAATTTTTGTGGCGGAAATTGCAAGCACGGTCAATGAGGTTCTGCTGCTTAAACACCTTCTAAAGAGCGCAAAGGGCGAAATGAGAAAGTATCTTCTCTCATACTATCTTGATATGTTCAGAACAACGCTCTTTAGACAGACCATGTTTGCGGAGTTCGAACAGGCGGTGCACGGGGCATACAGCGAGGGAGAGCCGCTTACCGCCGAAATGCTTTGCGACCTTTATTACGATTTAAACAAGAAGTATTACGGCGACGCTGTAAACCATAACGAGCTTATTAAATACGAATGGGCAAGGATACCCCATTTCTACTCCAGTTTTTATGTATACAAATACGCAACGGGGCTAAC
>JAAZIO010000050.1 GCA_012800805.1 Clostridiales bacterium
CCAACAAAAACCCGAACATAAGCAATATAAGAGTAAAATTTTTAAACCTTAAAAACGGGCTTGTTGGCGTAAATCTTATTCAAAACACCAGTGAAAAGTTTTATATGTGCTATACAAACCTTGGCGACTTAACCGGCTTTACATACGCCCAACTGCTTGACAAGTTTGAAACATTTACGATAAGCAGCACATCAATTTATGATAACCTGAGCGCCCTGATTTTATCCGCGACTTATGAGACTTTCGTCTATTATATTAAAGATAAATTAAATGAGCTTGGGCTTGAGGATGTCACAATCTTTAACATCGACAGATTTGAACTTCAGACAAGCTCCGCCCTTAAAGCTTCCGTAATGATTATTGAAAGCGGCGGATTTTATTATAGCGTTCCTCTGAAAATATCAACGCCCAGCACAACACAGGAGGACATCGTAAACGACTTTATCTATAACACGGATGTCCAGTGCAACATTGAATACAACTCCTATTTAAGAGAAGAATTTATCTACTTCTAATTTTAAGGCTTGCTTAATAAAAAAATAAAAAATTGCTTTTTGCTTGCTTGACTTGATAAGAATTGGTTGATAATATAGGTGTAAAGGTAAAAACCTTTACACCTTATTTATTATGGAAAGATTTGAAATAAGCCTGCTGTTCGATATCTACGGAAAGCTTTTAACCGAGCGGCAGCGCGAAATGCTGAGCTTATATTACAACTGCGACCTTTCTCTTGCGGAACTTGCCGAGATGTTCTCGGTGAGCAGGCAGGCGGCAAGGGAGTCGATAAAAAGAGGGGAAAGCCTGCTTATCGATTACGAAAACCTGCTTGGAATATATAAAACAAAAAAAGAATTAAATGAAATCGCAACTGACCTTTTAGCATCCATAGAAAAGGGCGACACTGCCGAAACGAAAAAAGCGGCTGACAAGCTTAAAAAGCTGGTGGAGGAGTAATGAGCGTATTCGACAACCTATCCGAAAGATTAAATCACATATTCAGCAAGCTTAAAAACAAAGGCAGGCTGACCGAGCTTGAAATAAAGCAGGCTATGCGAGATATCAGAATAGCTTTGCTTGAAGCCGACGTCAACTTTGCCGTTGTCAAGCAGTTTATAAATACCATCAGCGAAAAAGCGCTCGGCGAGGCGATTTTAAAGAGCTTAACTCCCGCCCAGCAGGTAATTAAAATCGTAAATGAAGAGCTTACCGCTCTCATGGGCTCAAGAAACGCAAAGCTAGCGGTTTCCTCAAACCCTCCGACCGTCATAATGATGTGCGGCCTCCAGGGCGCGGGCAAAACCACCATGTGCGGAAAGCTCGGTCAATACCTTAAAAAACAGGGCAAAAAAGTGCTCCTTTGCGCCCTTGACATTTACAGGCCTGCGGCTATCAAACAGCTTCAAGTTGTAGGCGAAAAAATTAAGACGGAAGTTTTTGAAAAGGGGACGCAAGACCCCGCAAAGACGGCAAAGGAGGCTATAAAATACGCCGAAAAGAACGGCTATGACACGATTATAGCCGACACCGCGGGACGCCTGCACATAGATACCGCTCTTATGGGAGAGCTTAAGGAGCTGAAAAAAGTTTTAACTCCCGCTGAGATTTTGCTTGTAGTAGACGCTATGACGGGTCAGGACGCCGTAACGGTAGCCGACGCTTTCAACAAAGAGCTTGATATTACGGGCGTCATCCTTACAAAGCTTGACGGCGACACAAGAGGTGGCGCTGCGCTCTCCATTCGCGCGGTAACGGGCAAGCCCATAAAGTTTACGGGCACAGGCGAAAAGATGGAGGATATCGAGCCATTCCACCCCGACCGCATGGCCTCAAGAATCCTTGGAATGGGCGACGTGCTGACGCTTATCGAAAAGGCGGAAACCGTCTACAATGAAGAGCAGGCAAAGCAGCTTACCAAAAAAATAAAAGAAAATTCGTTCACGCTTCAGGACTATCTTGAACAGCTTGAAAACATGAAAAAGATGGGCAACATAACCCAAATGCTTAATATGATTCCCGGGCTTTCAAATAAACTCCGAGGCGTTGAGACGGATATAGACGAAAAGAAGATTTCAAGAACAAAAGCGATAATTCAATCAATGACGCCCGAGGAGAGAAGAAATCCCGATATCATTAAAGCGTCAAGAAGAAAAAGAATAGCTTCGGGAGCGGGCGTTACCATTCAAGAAGTAAATCAGCTTCTTAAGCAGTTCGAACTGTCTAAAACGATGATGTCAAGAATGGCAAAAGGTAAGAAATTGCCGTTTTAACATAAGAAATTATTTTGGAGGTAAAAAATGGTTAAACTTAGACTTACCAGGATGGGCGCAAAGAACGCACCTTTTTATCGCATCGTAGCTACCGATTCA
>JAAZIO010000051.1 GCA_012800805.1 Clostridiales bacterium
CGGACAAATCTGCTTCACCGCAGAAGAAGCCGTCGAGCGCGCTAAGAACGGCCCCGTCGTTCTCGTCAGACTTGAGACTTCACCCGAAGACATCGAGGGTATGTATGCTTCACAAGGCATTCTCACCGCAAGAGGCGGTATGACCTCACACGCCGCCGTAGTAGCCCGCGGTATGGGCACCTGCTGTGTAGCCGGCTGCGGCTCCGTCGCAATCGACGAGGAAACCAAGACCATCAAGATTGGCGACAAGGTATACGGCTCCAACGACTGGCTCTCTCTTGACGGAACAACAGGCTATGTATATGCCGAAAAGATTCCCACCATCGAAGCTTCGGTTTCAGGTGACTTCGGTATCCTCATGGGCTGGGCAGACAAGTATCGCGCCCTTAAGGTAAGAACCAACGCCGACACTCCCGCGGACGCCAAGACCGCTTATGATTTCGGCGCCGAAGGTATCGGCCTTTGCAGAACAGAGCATATGTTCTTTGCCGAAGACAGAATTCCCGCTATCCGCGAAATGATTGTTTCCAAGACCGTTGAGGAGAGAAAGAAAGCTCTCGCCAAGCTCCTCCCCATGCAGAGAGAGGACTTCATCGGTCTCTACAGAGAGATGAAAGGATATCCCGTAACCATCCGCTTCCTCGATCCGCCGCTCCATGAGTTCGTGCCCCACACCGATGAGGAAATCGCCGAGCTCGCAAAAGACATGGGCATTTCGTTTGAGGAGCTTAAGAAGACGGTTGAAGACCTCCACGAGTTCAATCCCATGATGGGACACAGAGGATGCCGTCTTGCGGTTACCTATCCCGAAATCGCCGAAATGCAGACCCGTGCCGTTATTGAAGCCGCAATCACCGTCAACAAGGAAGGCATCAAGGTTGTTCCCGAAATCATGATTCCGTTGGTTGGCGAAGTAAAAGAGCTTAAGTATGTAAAGGATGTTGTTGTAAAGACCGCTGAGGAAGTTATGGCGGAGCAGAACTACAACATCGAATACAAAGTAGGCACCATGATTGAGATTCCGAGAGCAGCGCTCCTTGCCGACGAAATCGCAAAGGAAGCCGAGTTCTTCTCCTTCGGAACCAATGACCTCACCCAGATGACTTACGGATTTAGCCGTGACGACGCCGGTAAGTTCCTTGACGCCTACTATGCCAAGAAGATTTTTGAATCCGACCCGTTCGCAAGACTCGACCAGGATGGCGTAGGCAAGCTCGTAAAGATGGCTGCCGAACTCGGCAAGCAGACCCGCCCCGATATCAAACTAGGTATCTGCGGCGAGCATGGCGGCGATCCCTCTAGCGTAGAGTTCTGCCATAAAGTCGGCCTCACTTATGTTTCCTGCTCACCCTACAGAGTGCCGATTGCAAGACTTGCAGCAGCTCAAGCTAACATCAAAAATCCCCGCAAATAATATAAGCCCCGCATAAGCGGGGCTTTTTTATATTAAAATCAATACAGCAATTAATAAAATATTAAGGCTAATAATCAAAAACTCTTAACAGCGGCTGTTTATAACAGGCAAACAATTTATTTCCGTTTTACAGGCAAACAATTTATAACCGTTTTATCTTATGTGAAATTAATTTTGCCTAAGTTTCTAATTGTCTATTTATATTGTTTGATATATAACAAAAAATTAAAAACACCCGCAAGGGTGTTTTTTTATTGAAATTAAAATTATTTTATGATTGCTAAATTTAAAATTTAATTGTTGGTTCTTCCTAAAATATAGTCCACGCTTACATTAAAATAGCCCGCAAGTTTAAACAGAGCGGAAGCCGTGGGCTCTTGTTTTCCGTTTTCCCAATAACTTATGCTTGCGTTGCTCAAATCCAAATCAGCGGATAGCTTGTTTTGTCCGATACCTTTTTCAAGTCGAAGTTCTTTTAAGCGTTCAGCCATTACTTTGATATCAAATTCCATGTCAGCCTTATACATATCTGTGTCTCTTTATATTCTAACTATAATTATGTAAAATTTCCAATATCTAACTAAAATTAGTGTGGACAATTAAGTAAAATTTTATTCAATAGAATTAAACAAAATTTGCTAAAAAAAACAAATTGCCACTAATTTTTCTTAGAAATATTGTCATAACATATTGACTTCTAACTTTAATTAGTATAATATTGTAATTGGATAAGCAGCTTTCACAAAAGGAGATACAATGAGAAAAAAAGCTGTGGGTCATTTGTTGTTGCTTGCTTTGCTTTGCTTCTCAATTTTTGTTTTTACGGCTTGCGCAAGAGCGGTAAATGAGGGTATTGTTGTAGATAAAATGTATGGCTCGCCTGTCCGCACTACGCTAGGCCCGCTTGACATTTTATACACTCCAAGGGATAACTATTGTCTGCTTATAGAGGACGAGACAGGCAACAGGCAATGGTATATCGTCGACGAAGTTACTTACCGCCAGCTATCTATAGGCAGCGTGTTCGTTTTCAATTCCAAACTGCATCAGCCCCTATAGTTTGCCGGTTTTCCGGCTATATATTACCCTGCTTAAAGCAGGGTAGATTTTGTATTTCTTTAAGCTATTTTATTCCTTAAATCCATTTAACCTAAGCTATTTAATTTAATGCTTTTAAACATTGTAGCTAAAAAAAGCGGCTAAAAAAACTTATATCATAAAGCTGTAAACATTGAGCGGCATAAAAATTTATGTATGACAAAACAATATTGATAACTAAAAAAATAAAAAAAAGATAGCATGCCTTTGCTACCTTTAAAGAAAAAACCAGGCAAGCGGCATAGACGCCGCTTTTTTTGTTTGCGTCTTTTTCCCCCTTGATGTATAATAACTACGCTTTACAGAGGTTCATGTATTTTAAAGTTGTAAACAAATTCGCTGCCGATTCTTGTTAAATTATATGTTGTTTCGTCAACGACAAACCACTGTTTGTTGCCGGAGGAGTCTTCAACCAAGATGCAATAGCAGTCACGGCTTACATAGTGAATCGCAAAAGGACCTAGGGTAGTTTTGATGGGCGTTCCATACATTTTATCAATCACTACCCCGGTTTGAACCGTGGCGCTTCTGCACCCCGTGAGAAGAACCGCAAGCAACAGGACAATCACCGCGGCAATTATCAGTTTACGCATAAAGAGCCTCCACGCTATTAATTTATGCGGCGAGACGGAAAAAGTTTTTCCATTCAGCGAGTTAAAAGCGTGAAAATATTGAAAAATTGGGCGAAAATATTTAATCTCTTAGGAAATTGGGCTAGCTTTGTCGAAAATATAAATATTGAATTTTTTTTGAGGGGATATGGCGGGAGGATTTCCCAGCGAGTTTTTGGAAGAGCTTAAACTTCGCAACAACATTGTGGATGTTTTAAGCGGCTACATACAGCTTCAAAAAAAAGGCGGCAGGTATTTTGCCTGCTGTCCGTTTCACCATGAAAAAACCCCCTCATTTTGCGTAAACGAACATTCGGGCTATTATCACTGCTTTGGTTGCGGCGTTTCGGGCGACGTGATAAGATTTGTCATGGAGTTTGAAAGCCTTGACTTTTACGACGCGGTCAAGCTTCTTGCCTCGCGTGCCGGAATGACGCTGCCCGCTCTTGAAAACACGGGCGAGCAGAAGCAAAAGAAAGAACGCAACGAGCGCCTTTTAAAAATGATGTATGAGGCTTGCTCATACTACTTTAAAATGCTCCGCCAGCCCGAGAAGGGAAGAGAAGCAAGGGATTATTTAAACTCGCGCGGCATAACGGACGAGATATCAAAAAGATATGCCTTAGGCTTAAGCTATGATTCTTCCGGCCTTAGGAACTACCTTTTAGAGCGCGGCTACAGCGACAGAGACATGGAGGAGTGCGGCCTGACATCGGATAGAAAAGACTCGCTGTCTGAAAGAATTATTGTCCCCATCCGCGATGCCATGGGTAAAGTTGTTGCTTTCGGCGGAAGGGTGTATAAAAAAGGGGACGAGCGCCCAAAGTATAAAAACACCGCAAACACTGTTTTATTTGATAAAGGTCGCACGCTTTTTGGTGCAAACTATATAAAGGATTTAAAGCTTAGCGGAGGAGTTAAGGAAATTATCCTCGTTGAAGGTTATATGGATGTAATCGCCCTCGGCTCCAAAGGGGTTCTCAATGCGGTCGCCGCAATGGGAACGGCGCTCACTCCGACGCAAGCGAGAGCAATAAAGAGATTGTGCTCAAGCGTTGTTTTAAGCTATGACGGCGACGAGGCGGGAAAAAAGGCGGCTCTTAGAAATGCGCAAATTCTGGTTCAGGAGGGCGCCGAGGTAAAGGTGGCGGCGCTTCCCGAAGGAATGGACCCCGACGATGTCATAAAAAATTACGGAAAAGAAGAATACCTTAAGTTTATTGGCGAAGCTAAGCCCGTGCCGCTATACAGGCTAGACACACTGGAGAGCAAATTTAACCTTGCAACGGTAGACGGCAGGGCAAAATACGCCTCCGCCGCGGTTGAGGTGCTAAGGGACATACCCGACCCGTTGGAAAGGGAGGTATATGCCGCATTGGTATCGGAAAAATCAAAGGCCGGGGTTGACAGCCTTTTAAAGCAGGCGGCGGAAGTAAAAGAGCAAAAGCAGGAAGAGATTGTTCAGCCCCCCATCCAAAGCAAGGAGGACGCCGCAAAGTATATCGCGGCAAGGGCGGTGTTAAAGAGCATGCTAGAGGGCAGAAACATCGTATCCATAAAAGATATCGACGAAAAGTGGCTGCCCGACGAGACGCAAAAAAAAGTATACCGCTTTATAGCGGAAAGGCTGTCGCAGGGAAAGGAACCTAAAATTGCCTTCATCTACGACGAAATCGAAGAAAACGCCGAACTTAGCGAAATAATAAAATTCGAAGAAAAATTCGTAAGCCCTGCCGCGGAAGAAAAGTATTTAAAAGATTGCGCCTTTTTGCTTGCGAACGAATATCTTTCAGATTACTCAAAGGCTCTTGTCCAAAGTTATGAGACGGAAAGCGACGAAAACAAAAAGAAAGAAATAATAAAAAAAATCACTATCATACAAAAAAAGCTCAGGAGCGAATCGCTTACCGATAAGCGCTGAGCCAAAGAGGAGTTTACCATGGACAGGGAACAATTGCTGCAGCAGGAGATTGCAAAAATCGTAGCTCTCGGAAAAGCAAACGGGTTTGTTACCGTGGATGACGTCATGTCCCGTCTTGAGCATCTGACCACGGCGGCGGAAGACCTTGAGCTGGTTTTCAGCGCGCTCGCTGCCGAAAACATTCCGCTTAAAGAGAGCGCGAAAGAAGAGGAGCCCAACGACGACATCGACCTTGACGCAAGCGCCGATGACTCGGTTAAAATGTATCTTAAAGACATCGGAAAAGTGGAGCTGCTTACGGCAGAGCAGGAGATTGACCTTGCAAAGCGCATAGAGCAGGGCGACGAGGAGGCAAAGCGCGTCTTATCCGAGGCGAACTTAAGGCTTGTCGTATCGATTGCGAAACGCTATGTGGGAAGAGGTATGCAGTTTTTGGATTTGATTCAAGAAGGCAACCTTGGCCTTATGAAAGCGGTTGAGAAGTTCGACTACAGAAAAGGTTTTAAATTCTCGACATACGCCACATGGTGGATACGCCAAGCAATCACCCGCGCGATAGCCGACCAGGCAAGAACAATAAGAATTCCCGTCCATATGGTTGAAACCATAAATAAGCAGGTCAGGGCAACGCGCCAGCTTTTGCAAAAGCTTGGCAGAGAACCGCTTCCCGAAGAGATAGCAGAATATCTCGGCACAAGCGAGGAGAGAGTTCGCGAGATTCAAAAGATTGCCCAAGACCCCGTATCTCTTGAAACCCCAATCGGTGAGGAAGAAGACAGCCATCTTGGCGATTTCATAGAAGACAACACGGCGCAGTCTCCTGCGGATGTGGCGGAGAGCAATATGCTGAGAGAGCAGCTTATTCAGGTCTTAAGCACTCTCACACCCCGCGAGGAAAAGGTTTTGCGTCTGCGCTACGGCCTTGACGACAGTCACCCCAGAACGCTGGAGGAAGTAGGCAAGGAATTTAACGTAACGAGAGAGCGTATTCGCCAGATTGAGGCAAAGGCGCTGAGAAAATTAAGACATCCCAACAGGCTTAAAAAACTTAAAGACTTTGACTGATGCCCGACCTTAGAATTAAAGCGGTTTTAAATCATGTCAATTGCCACACCCTTGCCGATATCGGTTGCGACCACGGCAAGCTGTCGGCAAGCGCTTTGATTATGAATAAAGCCGAAAAGGTTATAGCGACCGACATTTCAAAGCCCAGCTTAGACAAGGCGAAAAGGCTCTTTGAACACCTTAATTTAAAAGGCGATTTCAGATTGGGCGACGGGCTGAGGGTTTTAAACAGCGGTGAGGCGGATACGGTGGTAATTGCGGGTCTTGGCGGAAAGATAATAGCTGAGATTTTAGACGACGCTTTCAATGAGGGTAAAACCTTTTCAAAATATGTGCTTTGCGTAAACTCGCAGTCCGAAAAAGTGCGCGAAACATTAAACCGTCATAGAAAAAACATAGAGAGCGACGGCTACATATTTTGCGCGCGCAAAAGATACACCCTTATTTGCGCGAGCGACGAAGAAGCGGATAAAGAGCTGGACGCTTTTCAGATAAGGTTTGGAAAGTTTTATAAAAGAGACAAAACAGCGGCGGCGGTTATACAAAAAGAGCTTGAGCGGTTTGAAAAGTTAAACCCTAAAGCCGAACCCGTGTTAAAGGAAATCAAGTTTTTAA
>JAAZIO010000052.1 GCA_012800805.1 Clostridiales bacterium
AATCGTTACAGCGGCGTCGGCTTTCGGTTTTATGATTTCGCCGTCGATTTTCTTTGAGACTTTATTGTAAATTATTATATAGCTTACAACTAGCGCGATTACCGCAAGCGTCCACGACACAGGGTAGGACACATACAATAGCACGAGGTTTTTAAACTTTTCAAATACCGTAAACACCCAAAGTACTCTCAGCGCGCATACGCACACGATGGAAAGCAACATCGGCACGGTGGAGTATCCAAGGCCCCTCATCTGCCCAACCAGAACATCCATGATGCCGCAGATAAAGTATGTCGTGCAGATTATCATCATGCGGCCGCGGCCAATCGCTACCACCGCTTCCCTGTCCGCTCCTGAAGAATAAACCGAAAGTAGCGGCTTGCCGAGGAGGTATGCCGACACCCCAAGAGACAGGCCTACAATCACCACCAAAAGCAGGCAGTTAAAAAGTATTTTGTTAAAGTTTTCTTTTTTCTTGGCACCGTAGTTTTGGCCCGTGAATGTCAAAGCCGCGCTGTAAACCGAGTTCATAGCCGTCCACACATAGCTTTCGATATTTTGGGCGGCGCCGTTGCCCGCCATCGTAAGCGAGCCGAAAGTGTTTACCGAAGACTGAATTATGACATTGCTAAGGGCAAATATCGCCCCCTGCATTCCCGCGGGGAAACCCAGTTTCACTATCTCTATCAGTTCGTTCACGCTTGGGCGAAGCTTTTTCGCGTCGATGTTCAAGCTTGAGGTTTCACGCTTTAAAGATATCATTATAAGTATCGCGCTGACGCCCTGCGCCGCAACGGTCGCTATCGCAACGCCTGCCACGTTCCAGCCAAGCTTTGCAACAAACCATATGTCAAGCCCCACGTTCGTTATGCCCGCAAAGAGCATATAGTAAAAAGGCCTTTTGGTGTCGCCCGCTCCTCTTAAAATTGCCGAGCCGAAAGTATAAACCATGTTAAGCGGCATGCCCGCAAAGTATATCGTAAGATATTCGGTGGACATATCTATAACATCTTCGGGCGAACCCATTAAATAGAGAAAATCTCTGCAAAAGGTAACTCCTATCACCCCTACCGTAAGCCCGCTTATGATACCCAGCCACATAGCAGTATGAGAAAGGCGGCTTACCTTTTCCATGTCTTTTGCGCCGTAGCTTTGAGCTATCGCGGCGCTGGCGCCTATCGAAAAGCCCGTAAACAATGTGACAACAAGATTGACAAGGGCGTTTGTCGAAGTAACCGCGGCAAGCGAGGCGCTGTCTGAAAACTGGCCTATTATAATTATATCAACCGTGTTATATAATAGCTGAAGAATACCCGCAAGAGCCACGGGCAGCGCGAACTTAAAAATTTTTTTAAAAAAAGGACCGGCGCAAAAATAGTCCGACCTGTTTATGTCTAAAGCCGCTTTTTTCACAATAATACTTCCTTTGTTCCCCGCTATTCTAAGCTTACCTTGTTTAAAAGTCAACAAAAATCAACGCTTGGCAATCAGGATTTCCTAAAGCGTAAGAATTGTTGGAACTTTTAAATTAAAAAAGAGCCTTTTTGGCTCTTTTTATTTTTTATTATTAAAGCAATATATTTTTTTTTGTTATTAATATATGCTTATGCCGTTTTCGGCTTCCATAAATGCGTGATAGATTGCGTTGATTGCCTTTTCATAGTCGTAAGTGTCTACGCCAACTATAATGTTTAGCTCGCTTGAGCCTTGGTCAATCATCCTGACGTTGATGTTTGCCTTGGCAAGCGCGCTAAAGAGCGTCGCGGCGGTGCCGTGACGGGAAGCCATGTTGTGTCCTACGGTCGCTATAAGCGAAAGGCCGCTGTGAATTTCAACATTGTCTGCGTTGACGGCGTCACGGATTTTATCGACCACCTTTTGCATTTTGTTTTGAATCTGCTCATCGCGGATTACTATTGAAAGGGTATCTATACCTGACGGCATATGCTCAAAAGAGATGTTTTCATACTCAAGCACGCTCATTACCTTTCTCGCAAAGCCGACTTCGGAGTTCATCATCGCCTTTTCAATAAGTATTACCGTAAAGCCTTTCTGGCCCGCTATGCCCGTGATTATCCTTTTAGAATCAAGACGCTTGTTTGGCGCGACAATCATTGTTCCCTTGCTGTCGGGGTTGAATGTGTTTCTTATGTTTATGGGAATGCCCACGCTTCTTACGGGAAAGATGGACTCGGGATGAAGAACATTCGCGCCCATGTATGCCAGCTCGCGAAGCTCACGGTAGGTAAGGCAATCAATCAGCTCGGGCTTTTGGACGATTCTGGGGTCTGCCCTCAAAAAGCCGTCGACATCCGTCCAGTTTTCGTAGACATCGGCCTTTGCCGCGCGCGCGATGATTGCTCCCGAAATGTCGGAGCCGCCTCTTGTGAAAGTTTTAATCTCGCCGCTGGGCTTGGTTCCGTAAAATCCCGGAATAACGGCGCGTTCGATGTTTTCCATGACATTTCTGAACAGGTCCAGCGAGTAGTGAAGCTGAAGCTCGCCTTCCTCGTTGAATTTGACCACTCTTGCGGCGTCCAGGAACACATAGCCAAGTTTCGCGGCAAGAATTTTGGCGCTTAAATATTCGCCCCTTGACGCGGCATAGTCCGCGGTTGTGGATTTATTGATGTTTTCTTCAATTTCGTCGTAATCTTCCGAAAAATCAAGGTCAAGGTTCAAACCTTTAATGATAGCGTCAAAATGCTCTCTTACAAGCTTGAACGACTCGTGACAGCTCCCTTTTGACACAGCGTCGTTAAAGCACTGATAAAGCAGGTCTGTTACTTTTGTGTCGGAAGCGTCGCGTTTTCCGGGCGCGGATACAACGACATACCTTCTGTCGGGGTCTGAATTCACAATCTCCGCGACTTTAGAAATTGTTTCGGCGTTTGCCATGGATGTGCCGCCAAATTTGCATACTAACATACGAAACCTCTCTTTGGTGACTGCACCTATAAAATAAAATTGTTTACCTAACTATTTTTCTTGCCTCTACATAATAGCGCTTTTCTTCCGCCTCGCCCATTGAAAATGCTTTCCTTGGAAGCACGCCGTTTTCGAGAACATATTTAAACAAATCCGTCTTGATAATAGACGGCATTATTATTGCCACGCTGTGCGTCTCTTCCGCGACATTCATCAAATGCTCGTAGCCGTGTATATAGTCAACGCCGACGCCCGCATGGGAGGCGATATATTCGTCTATCGCGTCTTGGATGTCACGAATTGCCTCGGGAGTGGATACAGACACGTTCGCGGCGTATTCTTTCCCTTCGTAGCTCATTAAAAGAATTCTTTCGCCCTTCAAGCGATTTTGCATATAGTTTATAAAGTCCTCGTTTGCGCCAAAAACAACCCTGTGAATGGGCTCAAAAATGATACCCTCGCAATAGATGCTTTCAATTTCGCAAAGGCAATAGCGCGCGGGGTGTGTTTCCTTTTCTTCATCGGTAAGCGTCTGCTTGATGTTTTCCCAGTGAGTTTTTGCGGTGGCAAGAGAGTGGTTGCCGTCGCCCACGGCGAATATAAAGTTTGTTTCCCTGCCGTATTTTCTTCTCTGGCTCTCTTTGTTGAACAGCGAAGCCAGGCGGGAATCCAGCTCGTTGCCGTCAATAAGATAACCCATTAAATGTCCGCCGTTCATATTGAGCTCAAAGTCATAGAGTTTTTTGAATGAATCCCTTTTTTCGTATATTGGGGAAATTACGGGCTCGTCTTTATCGTCGATTAATAACAGTATATGCGGAAGTTCAAGCGCCGCGTTCTTTCTTATCGCAAGGCGGGGCGGTATGCGCTCGATAACCACGCCCTCGGTGGGACGGATAATGGATGTGCTTTGTCCCGTAAAACAAAACGCTTCAAGGTCAACTTTTCCTATAATTCCCACTCTTGTCGGGGAGTATGCGGTGCTGCGCTCAACCAGTATGTAGCAGTTTTCGTAGGTTTCAAATATCCCTTCGCTAAGGTATTCGCGCATTGTCTTATTGATTTTCTCTATTCTTTCGCTAGAGTCGTCGTCTTCAAGGTATGCTTCGGGTAAAATAAGGTTTAAGGTGCTGTAGCCGTCTCCCACATGCTCTTTAACCTTTTCCCAGTAGCTTCTTTGTGAGGTGAACTGGTCGCAAGACACAACCGCCCACTTGTTCATATCTATGCCCTTGCGGGGCAGCAATACATCTGCGGGTGTAAAAGTTTTTTTCATTAGCGCCTGAATATCCTTCTGTTTTTGTTGTTGTTTTTATTTTGTTCAAACGCGCCTATGCCGTAGGAGCGCTCTATTTCGTCTTTTAACTTATCCATCGTCATATAGCGCTTGATGTCGCCGTTTCTGACCGTGGAGATAATACCCGTTTCTTCGCTTACCACAATGGCCAGGGCGTTGGTCTCTTCGGTAACGCCTATCGCCGCGCGGTGGCGTGTTCCCATTTCTTTGTTTATGAGCTTTTGGGTAAGCGGCAAAAAGCAGCCTGCGGATAAAATTTTGTTGCCCCTTATTATAATCGCGCCGTCGTGAAGAGGCGAGTTTGTATTGAATATGGATTCAATTAAAGGCGCCGAGAGCTGGGCGTTTAGCATTGTTCCCGTTTCATGTATGGTGGAGGGAATTCTCGTCGCGCCCTCGATAACAATAATTGCGCCCATGTCCTGCTTTGCCATATTTTGGCAAGCGGTTAAGATTTCAGCGGTAGCGTGCTTAAGCTCCTCGTCTGAGCCGTAGCCCGAGGAATAAAGGTCGGTTGTGTGCGGGTTTGAAATCTTTTGGAAAAGCGATTTGATATCCGTCTGATAAACAAAAACCATGCCCACCGTCATAAATATCAGAGCAAGATAAAAAACGGCCCTCGAGACGGTAAGTATCTCGCGGCCGCTAAGTCCGGCGCCCACATTTATAATGACCGCCGCCGCGGCAACGGAAAGATAGATGAGCAAAAGCTTTACTTGTCTTTTGTGGACAAAAAACATCGTAAGCAGCGTAACAGCCGCCCCTAAAACAATCAGGTCGATTATGGCAAAATAATCAAGGTTTTTAAAATACTGAGCGAAATCAAACATAATCAAATGTCAAATTCATCAAAGACTTTGACATCCTCCTCCCCGCTGTAGTCCACAAAAAAGCCGTCGTCCGATTTGTCTTTTTTAACCAGATTATTATACATCAAGAAATAATAAATTAGCAATCCCGCGAGCAATATTGCTCCGCAAATTATGGCGTAAATCTCATTTGGGTCTTTTATGATGCTGTATCCCAGCATTTTAAGGCCTTCCTCGAAGATATCGGGTCTTAAATACATCAGCACGTTTGAAAAATAGACAACTATATGATAAAGGATATAAGGAAGACCCAGCGCCAAGAACACTTTGGACTTAACTTTAGGCATTATTCTTTTTTCAAGCGAGATGTTAAACATCGCAATCATGAAAGCGGACAGTATGCCCAAGCCGTTGATATAGTGCGTGAATGTGAGCACCCCTGGGTTTAAAAAGCAAAACGCGTTGACTATGCCCATCAAAAGCTTTGCCCCTGCGCTGTATGCCATGATATATAAAACAAAGTCGTTTCTGTCTAAAAATTGCGCCCTTGAGTATCTTACGGCAATTGAATATAAGACAAGTGCCACTACATAGGTCAAAACCGCGGGAAGAATTCCGCCGAATATCAAGATTTCAAAAAGCGCGGATACGATGTTCCATCCGTTGCCGCTTGCAAAATGTTCGGAATATCCTATATGCAGAGCATAAATATTGCTTATTACCGAAGCCGCGATTACCCCCAAAAAGGCAAACGCCATGTTTTTGTTCTGTTTTTTTCTGTTTTCCATTTCCACCCGTTAGGCTCCCGCTATCAGATAGAGCACCGCGTTTTTTAAAGCCGATTCGTCCCCAATCTTTCCTTTTACGATGTTGAACTGCAAATCGGACAGATAATCAACGCATGCTTTAAGCCTTTTTGCCGTAAAATTTTTTGCGGTCCGCCTTAGACTATATATGTAAGCAGGCTTTACGCCCATCGCCTTTGCGATGCTCTCGTTGCCCTCGCCCTTATTTATCTGCACGTAAAGCATGCGTCTAAAGTGCGTATTTAAAACCGACAGCACACCCATGGGCGACACTCCAAACCTTATAAAGCTGTCGAGAACGCTAAGGGCTTTTGCGTTGTTTTTGTCGCTTATTGCGTTTGAAAGTTCAAATATCTGCGCCTCTAGCTCCGGCGCCACCATTAGCTTTACGGCGTCTGAGTTTATCGTCCCCTCGCAATAGTTTTTAAGCTTTTCGATTTCTTTTTCAATTCTGCCCAGGTTCGATTGCGTGTATGAGGCAAGCATCCTTACAGCCTGCGGCTCGATTGCCCTGGGCGGAGGGCACATTGAAAGCCTTTCGATTTCGCCGTACAGCTCCTCGCCCTCAAGCGACGAGCAGTCAACGCTCTCGCCGTATTTATCAAGCTTTGATATATTCGCTCCCCCCTGTCCCGACATTTCTTTTTCAACGACGAGAACAAGAATTGAGCTGGGGTTGGGATTTGAAAGATACCCCTCTAAAAGGTTCAAATCCTCCTCGCCTATCTTATCGGGCGTTTCCCTGACCACCTCAAGACGGTAATCTGAGAACGCGGGAAGCGTCATCAAAGAATCGATTATTTTTTCCGCTCCCTTTGAAAACTCAATCTCCTCGTAATTCAAATCAAAAAAATCCTGGGAGATTAATTCCTTTAAGGTTTTAAGAGCCAGCGTTTTTAAATAATAATCGTCGCCTTTGATGATGTAGAAGGGAAAAATGTTTTTATCTAAGCTTTTTTTAAGCGATATCGCTTTTACCATGTTTGAGGGAGCCTCAATTATTTTATGCTATTCTAGCATTTTTAACGATTTATGTAAAGAATAATTACCCCGCTTTTGATAATACTAAACTTGTCAAAAATCTTATAAGGAGATATGCTATGGCATTTAACCCGTTTAACGAAAAAGCACAAAAAATAAAAGACACTTTTGATGATTGGAAATCGCTTTACCCGAAAGCTTACGACAAAAACGAAGTTGACCCCTTTACAAGGCTTAGGGTCATTCTCATGAACGGAACGGAGTATGAAGCGGTCAAGTTCTCGCACCAGTTCCACCGCCACTGCACCAACAACGACATAAGGCGCGAGCTTGCTCTTGCAAGAAGAATCGAACAGCAACAGCAAAAGAGAATAGCTAACCTTAAGCCGATTGACGAGGACATCCTTGAAACCACAATCGGATACGAACAGCTTGCCGTTGACCTTACAGCTATTCTCGGCCAAAGGGAGCCCAACAAATATGTCAAAAAGGCGCTGGACTTTGCTCTTCTTGAGGACTTCGACCACCTCTACCGCTATGCCGACTTGCTTGAGATGGAGCACGGCGTCCACGCTCAGAGAATAGTTGGCGAATACACCGAGATTATGCCCGGCCGTCCGACTATCTCCGAGCACCGCTTCCCCTATGACGATGTCAGAAGATTCATCGACGCAAAGACAGCCGACCTTATGACCAGGCTGAACATTGCGATTATAACCGCGGCGGAACAGCAGACGATGAACTATTATATGAACATCGGCCAGTTCTACTCATCGGATCTCGGCAGACAGCTTTACTCTGAAATCGCCATGATTGAAGAGCAGCACGTAACTCACTACGGCAGCCTAATGGACCCGCGCTGCACATGGCTTGAGGAAAACCTCTTCCATGAAT
>JAAZIO010000053.1 GCA_012800805.1 Clostridiales bacterium
ATCGGGCCTTGAGTTTGTGTTCGGCATTCCATCCACTGTCGGCGGGCTTGTAAGAATGAATGCCGGGGCGTTCGGAAGAGAAATCAACGATGTTTTGGTATCATGCGAAATTTTAACGCCTGCGGGCGAGGTTGAGCTTTTAAAGCCAAAAATGAGCTACCGCTTCAGCGAGATTGATGGCATAGTGCTGTCGGCCACCTTTGTGCTGGATTATCTTGAAAGTCACGAGATATCAAGCGAGATAAAAAGGCTCACCGCTTTGCGAATGGAAAAACAGCCGCAGGAGCCCTCTTGCGGAAGCGTATTTAAGGCGCATCAAAACGAGAGCGCGGCAAAGTTTATTGAGGCAACGGGTCTTAAAGGAATGAGGATAGGCGGGGCGCAGATTTCGCCAAAGCACTGCAACTTCATAGTCAACCTTGGCGGCGCGACAACAAAAGACTTTATGGAGCTTTGCGAAAAAGTGGAAGAGACCGTATATTACGAGTTTGGGATAAAACTTGAAAGAGAATTTAAATACCTGGGAGAAACATGACGGTTAAAGGAGATTATCACCTTCACACAAAATATTCCGACGGCAGGAACACAACGCAAGAGATGATTGACGCCGCCGTTGATTTGGGCTTAAAAGAGATTGCTATTTCCGACCATTCTCTTGGCACGCTGCTTTGCCACCATACGCCTAAATCTTTGGCGGCTCAGTCTTTAATTATTAAGAAAGAAAAAAGGATTAAGGTATACCGCTCGATTGAGGCAAACATTATATCCTTTAGCGGCGATTTGGATATTGATTTAGACCTTATTAAAAACCTCGACATTCTTCACGCGGGATTCCATCGTTATGTCAAAACGCTAAATAAAAAAGACTATTATCACTTTATTGTAAAAAACGGCTACGGCAACAGCGGGAAAAACCCCGAACTTATCGAAAAAAACACCGCCGCCTACATCAATGCCATGGAGAGGTATCCTATAGATGTGATTTGCCACCTGGGTCACAGGGCGGCGGTTGACGCAAAAAAAGTGTTTGAGTGCGCAAAATCCAACGGCGTATATATAGAGCTAAACGAAAAACATGTCGATGTGATTGAGCCAATTATTGAGCAGGCGGTAAAATCGGGCGTTATGTTCATTTTGGGAAGCGACGCTCATAAGAGCAAAAACATCGCAAAATTCGATAAAACCATCTCTTTGATTGAAAAATACAAAATCCCATATGATAAAATAGCAGGCATCGGCGCTCCTTTAAAAATCCGTCCCAAAGCATAAAATAATGTTTAATTTTGCTTAATTACAACAAATAAATAACACTATACTAAAGACGAATATTAATTAACAATTTTATGCCGAATATTACTGACTAATGACGAATATTAATTAACAATATTAAACCGAATATTACTGACTATAAACCGACTGATTTAAAATGATTAAACAACAAAAAAATTAATCAAAAAAATTTATAATAATAGATTTTCTTTTAAAAAGAGTTTCTTGTTTCGTTTTAACTAATTACAAATATTCCCATTTTTGGCATGTCAATAAAATTGAGTTTTTTTTATATTGTTGTTAAAATGTAAGGGATATGGTAAAAGGCAGAGCATTTGAGATTAAAGCAAAAGACGAAATCTTTGAAAACGAGATTAAAAATCAATGCTGCGCCCGAGCTTTTTTGTTCGCCGCGCTAAAGACATCCGGGACTGTTGAGGTTAACAGCAAAGGGTTTTTCGTAAAGATTTCAACACCGCTTGAAAAGCTTGCGCTCTATTGCGCCCGCCTTATCACGATGCTTGAAGGCGTAAGGCCGGAAATAAATACTGCAAAGTATACCGCCGGCACCAAAAAAGGGGAAACGCTATATGTCGTTTGTCCTTCAAAGTCGGCAAGTCGCGCCCTTATAACCGAGTGCGGGCTTATGCGCGAGCAAAACGGAATGTTTACGCAGTTTATCATAGGCATATCAAAGGATGTGGTCGCAAAGGAGTGCTGCGTAAAAAGCTACGCCGCAGGTTTGCTTGCTTCGGCAGGCAGCGTATATGCCCCTCAAGACGGCGCAGAGGGATATCACCTTGAATTTTCTTTCACGGACGAAAACACCGTGCTTGATTTTATCAAGCTTATGGAGATAAGCGGCATAAGTTTTAAAAAGGGCGAGAGAGGGGCAATTCATATAGCATACTCAAAAGACAAAGGCACAATGACTTCATTCCTTGCTTTTTTGAATCTGCCCGAGGCCACGCTTGAGCTTAAAAAGATAATAGAAGAGAGAGAAATCAAAAACAACATAAACAGAAACGTAATATGCGAGGCGGCAAACCTCGATAAAGTTTACGCGGCATCCGCCCGCCAGCTTGTTGCGATATCCCAAATCGATAAAACCGTTGGTCTGCAAAGCCTTAAAAAACCGCTTTATGATGTTGCTATGGCGCGCCTTGGTAACCCCAGGGCGTCAATGAGCGAGCTTAGCGAAATGCTTGGGGTTACAAAAAGCTGTCTTGAGCACAGATTTCGCAGACTGGAGCAGATTGCCGAAGAAAAAGGAGCAATAAAGTGACGGATTTCGTTCATCTTCATCTTCATACCGAATACAGCCTTTTAGACGGATTGGTCCGTCTCAACAAAATCGCCGGAAAAAACGGCGATGACAACATATACCAAAACCCCTTAAAAGAGGCGCTCAAAAAACACGGCATGGACGCCGCAGCGATTACCGACCACGGCAATATGTATGGTGTTTATAACTTCGTCAAGTCTTTTAAGGGAAGCGGAATAAAACCCATTATCGGCTGCGAAGTATACATAACAGACGATATGTTCGACAAGCGTCCCGAAGTGCTTCGCCAGCGTGACCATCTCATTCTTCTTTGTAAAAACGACACAGGCTATCAAAATCTTATGAAAATCTGTTCCGCGGGTTTTGTGGACGGATTTTACCAAAAGCCGAGGGTAGACCTTAATCTGATTGAAAAATACAGCGAAGGTCTTATATGCCTTTCCGCCTGCCTTGCGGGAAGAATACCAAGATACCTTTTGCTTAACGACTACGACGCCGCAAAAGCCTACGCGGAAAGGCTAAAGGGTATATTTGAAAGCGGCGACTTTTACATCGAGCTTCAAGACCACAACCTCCCCGAAGAAAAGCACATTCTTCCAAAGCTTGTAAGGCTTGCAAGAGAAATCGGCGTTAAAGTTGTAGCCACAAACGACGTTCACTATATAAACCGTGAGGATGCCGACCTTCAGGACACCATGATGTGCGTCCAGATGCAGTGCAAAAAAACCGAGCACAGCACGGCAAGGTTTGAAAACGACAGTTTCTATTTGAAATCGGGCGACGAAATGGCGCAGCTTTTTGACTGGTGTCCCGAGGCTATTTCAACCACAAGGGAGATTGCCGAAAAGTGCAACGTTAATTTCGTTCTTGAGCGCCCTAGCATAATTCCCAAATTCACTAACGAAGAAATGGGAGACCGTGACGAAGCCCAGTATCTAAAAGACCTTGCCTGGGAGGGGCTTAAAAAAAGATACGACGATATAACCGATGAGATAAAACAGCGTCTTGAGTATGAACTTGAAGTTATAATTGACTGCGGATATGCAGGCTACTTCCTTATTGTATGGGACTTTGTCAATGAAGCCAAAAAGAACGGTATTCCCGTGGGCCCCGGAAGAGGCAGCGGCGTGGGAAGCCTTGTCGCATACTCTATCGGCATAACCGATGTGGACCCCCTAAAGTATAACCTCTTTTTTGAGCGCTTCCTTTCAAAAGAGAGGGTTTCAATGCCCGACTTTGACATAGACTTTTGCTTTGTAAGACGCGGCGAAATCATAAACTATGTCACCAAAAAATACGGGGCGGAGAATGTGGCTCAGATTATCGCATACTCCACGATGAACGCAAAAGCCGCCATAAAAGACGTGGCCAGAGTCTTCGATATCCCCTTTGCCGAGGCAAACCTTTGGGTAAAGGACCTTCCCAACAAAAAGCTCTCCATACCAGAATACCTTGGCGAGTGGGGCAAAAACGCCGTTCCCGAATTTATAAAGCTTTACAACGAAAATCCCGAAGCCAAAAAAGTAATAGATATAGCAAAAAATCTTGAAGGTATGCCGAGGCAGGTCTCAATCCATGCCGCGGGTGTGGTAATCTGCCCCGAACCTATCGTAAAATTCGTGCCGCTTCAAAGAAACGGCGATGAAATAACGACTCAGTTCGATAAAGACCAAATAGAAAAACTGGGTCTTTTAAAAATGGACTTTTTGGGGCTTAAGACCTTAACCGACATCAACGAAGCCCTAAAATACATTAAAGCCGATAAGGGCGTGGATATCGATTTCCATAAGCTTGGCTATGAGGACCCCGAAGTTTACAAGCTGATTTCAAGCGGCGACTGCGAGGGAGTGTTCCAGCTTGAATCGGGCGGCATGAGAAAGTTCATGTCGCAGCTTAAGCCCGACAACTTTGAAGACATTATAGCGGGAATCGCTCTTTACAGGCCCGGCCCAATGGACTACATAGGCGACTTCATCGAGGGCAAAAGAAACCCCGACAAAGTTGAATATTTATACCCGACCCTTAAAGATATCCTGGGGGTAACTTACGGCTGTATCGTATATCAAGAGCAGGTTATGCACATCGCAAGAAGCCTTGCGGGATACACTTTCGGCGGAGCGGACATTTTAAGGCGCGCCATCGCAAAGAAAAAAATCGAGCTTTTAAACGAAAATAAAAAGACTTTTATAGACGGCGGCGTCATGCAGTGCGGAAAGATGACAGTAAACGTTCCGGGCTGCGTCGCTAACGGAGTGCCAAGGGAAATAGCGGAGGAGATTTTCGCGCGCATATACAAATTCGCCAACTACGCTTTCAATAAAGCTCACGCCGCCGCATACGCAGTGCTTTCGTATCAGACGGCATACCTTAAGCGCTATTACCCATTGCATTTCATTCTTGCCGTAATAAACAACAGGATTTCAAACGCCGATGAGGTAAAGCACTATCTTGCGCACCTTAGGGAGAAAGGTTTCACCGTATATCCCCCCGACATCAATAAATCGGAAGAACTCTTTACCATCGAAAACGACAACATCAGGTTCGGGCTCATGGGCATAAAGAACATGGGCGAAGCCGCCATGAAAAGCATAGTTGAGGAAAGAAAGGCAAACGGGCCGTATACCTCGCTTAGGGATTTTATAGAACGAAACCCGTTAATCAACAAGCGTATGATAGAAAGCTTGATTTTAGGAGGCGCCTTTGATTGTTTTGGGCATAACCGTGCGACGCTTATGGCGTCTTATGAAAGAATTGCGGACGCGGTTAACGCCGACAGAAAATCCTCGGGCGGCATGCAGCTTAGCCTTTTCAGCGCAGGGCTGGTAAGCGATGTCGAAATCAAGTATACCGTGGTTAACGAATTTGAAAGGATGAAGAAGCTTAACCTTGAAAAAGAAGTCCTCGGTATGTATGTGTCGGGCCATCCGCTTGACGGCATGAGCGCCGCGGGAAAGAATTTCAACTTTAAAACCAACGAGCTATATGTTGAGGAAGAAAACGAGGACGGAGACACTGTCCTTGTGCCCGACAAAAACCTAAACGGAAAAAGAGTAAGGGTTGGGGGAATAATCACATCCGTTGAAAAGAAGCTCTCGCAAAAAGGAACATATTTTGCGGTTGGAAAATTTGAGGACGAATACGGCGCTATTTCTTTTGCTTTGTTTGGCAATAATTACACAAAGTGCGCCGACGCTCTTACTACCGAGGCTCCCGTTTGCGTTACGGGCAGGCTTGACACCATGGATGAGCGGGAACCCAAAATCATAGTTGAGAGCGTAGAGCCATGGGAGAGCGCTAAAGACAGCGCGCCCAAAGATGACAGTAAAGACGACGGCAGGGAAGAAGTTGTATGCATACTTGCCGACAGCAAAAGCACCTTCGATATTTTAAAAGCGGTCCTTAGCCATTTCCCCGGCTCGACAAGGGTAAGGGTTCAAATGAAAACGGATAGCGGCTACAAGCTTTTTGAAATGCCAAGGCGCGTCGACTACTGCGACGAGCTTAAAATAAGAGTAACCAACATAGTGGGCGAGAGCAACGTCAAAATAGTGCGCCTACAAAAGAAATAATCATTGCATATAAATGCTTTATGTGCTAGAATATTCCAGAAAAATCCAATTAATTACATAATTCGATAATAATTTTTGAGGTATATATATGAAAAAGATTGCGGTGTTAACGAGCGGCGGCGACGCCCCGGGTATGAACGCATGTATCAGGGCTGTCGTCAGATACGCGATCTATTGCGGCTACAAAGTCTACGGCGTTGAGCGCGGATATTCCGGGCTCATCAATGACGACATCTTCCAGATGTATCCCAGAAGCGTGTCGGACATCGTTCAAAAAGGCGGAACCATTCTTCACACGGCAAGATGCCCCGAATTCAAAGAGTATGAAAACCGTGTCAAAGCCGCTGAAAACCTCCAAAAAAGAGATATCGACAACCTCGTTGTCATCGGCGGCGACGGCTCTTTCGCGGGCGGACTCGACCTGCATAAGGAATTCGGCATAAATATTGCCGGCCTGCCAGGAACAATAGACAACGACCTCGGATATACAGACTTCACAATCGGTTTCGATTCCGCGGTAAACACCGTCCTTTGGGCGATAAACCATCTTAGAGACACGACAACCGCGCACGAGAGAGTTAGCATAGTAAAGGTAATGGGCAGAAACTGCGGCGACATTGCGCTATATGCGGGACTTGCCGGCGGCTGCGAATATGTGCTTGTTCCCGAGATTCCTGCGGATTTCCGCGACGTTGCCGAAAGCGTCAAACTATCAACCAAAAGGGGAAAGACTTCAAACATGATAGTTTTTGCCGAAGGCGCAGGTGACGAAACCGAGCTTATTAAAGTCATCAAGGAAGTCACGGGCAGAACACCCACCGTTACCACGCTCGGGCACATTCAGCGCGGCGGCGGCCCCTCTATGTTTGACAGAGTTCTTGCCGCGCGTATGTCGGTTCACGCAGTCGATATTTTAAGAGGCGGAGAGGGCGCTTGGGCTATTGGCGTCAAACAGGACAACATCATTCATGTTCCGCTTGAAGAGGCCCTCAAAATAAAAAAACAGGTAAATCACGAGCTTTATAAGATGACAAGAACCTTAAGTTTATAATAAAAACCACGGAGGAATTTAATGAAAGGTTTAAAAGGCGCATGTATTTTCGGACAATCGGGCGGACCCACATCCGTTATAAACGCGTCCGCCGCGGGAGTATTCATCGAAGCTTTGAATCAGGAGCTTATTACTGATGTTTACGGCGCCGCGCACGGCATCAGGGGCATACTTGAAGAAAAATTCTACGACATATCCAAAGAGGATGTAAAAGAGCTTGAGCTCATGAAGTATACGCCCTCATCCGCGCTCGGTTCGGTCCGCTATAAGCTGAAAGACCCCGCAGTCGACGATACGGATTACAAGAGGCTTCTTGAGGTGTTCAAAAAATACAACGTCCGCTACTTCTTCTATAACGGCGGAAAC
>JAAZIO010000054.1 GCA_012800805.1 Clostridiales bacterium
AGGGCAAGGACAACGCAAAAGCCAGCCAGGCGGCGGCCGAGCAGATTCTGTCAATCCTCGAGCAGGAAATCGCCTCCTCCACCGGCGCAACCAAGCAAATTCTTGAAGCAATATCTGCAAGAAGAGACTACCTTGTCAAGAAGTCGGTTTGGATAATCGGCGGCGACGGATGGGCATACGATATCGGCTACAACGGCCTTGATCACGTCATCGCATCTGGCGAGGATGTAAATATTCTCGTTCTTGATACCGAGGTTTACTCCAACACCGGCGGTCAGGCTTCAAAGTCCACGCCTTCCGGCGCCATTGCGAAATTCGCCGCAAACGGCAAACGAACAAATAAGAAGAACCTCGCCATGCTCGCCATGGACTACGGCTATGTATATGTGGCTCAGGTCTGTATGGGCGCCGACATGAACCAGCTTGTAAAAGCGTTTGTTGAGGCCGAGTCCTACAACGGGCCTTCGATTATCATCGCTTACGCTCCCTGCATCAACCACGGCATCGACATGACCAAGTCTCAGATGACCATGAAGAGAGCCGTCGAGAGCGGATACTGGCACCTCTTCCGTTACAACCCGCTTCTTGCCGAAAAGGGCGAGAACCCCTTCGTCCTCGACAGCAAGGATCCGATTTCGGACTTCCAGCAGTTCCTTATGAGCGAAACCCGCTACGCGGCTCTTGCGAAACAGAACCCCGACGCGGCAAAGCTCCTCTTTGCTCAAAACGAGGAAGACGCCAAGACCAAGCTTGCCATCTACAAGGCAAAAGCAGGCAAAGCGTAAAAATAGCAATAAAAAACGGCGGCGCCTGCCGCCGTTTTTTGTTTGAGCGGATTAATAGCGGTTAGTTTATTTTTAGCTATAAATCAGCTTAGTTTATTTGTTTGCTATAAATCAGCCTATCTAGGCTTTAAACAAACCTGTGCTTAAACCATTTTTAAATAATTAAAATATAAAAAGCTTTAAACCGCAATTTTAAATTAATACTGCTGATATCAAATCGGCAGTTTTTTTAAATCGGCAATTTTATATATAGATAAGTTTTAATGCCTTACGTCAAAATCCGTGTAGACTTCGCAAAATCTTCCCGCAAAGCTTGGTTCTCTGTTCGCCGCGTAAAGGTGGGAGGTGTCGCCAAAGCATACGCACCTAAAAGACGCCGCCCCTTCTTCCCTCTCTTCGGATATTAAGGTTGTAAGCGATGTGGGGGCGGCAAAAAAGTTTTGGGCAAGCAAAGTCGGCGGAACCCTAAGCAGGTGCGACATAATGACGCAAGTCACCCCAAAGTGGCAGAAAAACACCAGCGTGTCTTTGTTTGGGCGCTCCGCCTTGTAGTAGCCGTCCGCCCATACATAGCCGTGCTCTTTCATTAAAGAATCAAAGCCCGAGACAACTTTATCGTAATATTCTTTAATGCCCGCCTCTTTTATATAGGGAATGTCAAAGTATGTGTCAAGGCTTAAAAATCTTTTGTCGGCGGCAAAAAAACGGGGCATGAAATCCCAAATCTGACCCATCTTTCTCCCGTCAGGCAGGGTGATTTCGTGCAGGAATTCCTCAAGCCACGGCATTACCAAAGCCTCTCTTCCCATCTTGCTTAAGGTATATTCCGCGGTGTGCCTTGCCCTGCCAAGCGGCGAGGAGTAAAACTCCTTAATGTCTAAGTCCAAAAGCCTTTTTGCAACAAGTTCCGCCTCTATTTTTCCGACATCGGTTATACTGTCGTTTTCGTAATCGGGGTCACCGTGCCTTACAAAAATCAATCTCATTGACTGCTCCGATACTTTATTTTATTGATAATTTTGCTTTCTTTCTCTGAGCGAAAGACGCAAAATAAAAGCGCGTCGCGCGCGCTACAGACCGAAAACGGTCGCTTTGACATTGCCAGAAAGAATGTCTTTTATAGAATATTTTGAGTTTGCTATTATTACCCTTGTGCCGTTTCTTAAGGGTTCTTTAATATACTCAAGCTTGGCTTTTGCCCCCTGCGACCCTTTTCTGTTGGAGCCGTGGCAGTGCTGCTGAAGCTCCTCAACGTTTTCAAGCAGTTCATAAAGGTCTTTGCCCGAAACCCTTTCAACCAGGGAGCTTGGGTCGGTAACATCAAGGTAAATGCCGTCGAGCGTGGACAATATAAGCAAGGTTTTGCACTTTACAAGACACGCAATTTGGCTTGCCGTTTCGTCGTTGTCTATGCACTCGATTGCCTTTCCGTTGTTTCTTTTTATTTTGTCTATTTCGTATTTTCTTGTTTCCTCGTCGCTTACAGCGTCGTTATAGTTAATGATGGGTATTGCGTTTTGAGCGGGACAGCGGGTCAAAAGGCCGTGCAGGTGTTTCCTCTTTTTCTCGTCGTTAAAATGTTGGTGCTCAACGAGAATCTGGCGCACGCTGTAGCGGCTGTCGATGAACTGGCGGTAGGTTTGCATAAGAACGGACTGTCCTTGCGCGGCGTAGTCCGTCTTGTTGTCCTCGTCCGTTCCCTCTAGCGCCGTGCCGTTTCTCCTTAGATAATCAAGCCTTCCTATCTCCACTGCGCCCGAGGTCACCCAGATGTATCCCGGTTTAAGCTCGCGAGAAAGCCGCGCCAAAATATTGTAGTTTATGTCCTGGTTTTCTCTGTCTATTAAGGCTATCGAGCCGATTTTTCCTACTAACTCTATATCAAACGCCATAGTTTATCCTTTTATGTTTTTTCTTTTGAAACAAAAATATTATATCATGATTATGTTTTTTATCAACATTTTAAGCCAATTTCATTTTAGGCTTAAAGCTTTAATTAACTTTTAATAACTCCGCGCTTTCATAATTGATTTGACAATTGTCTTTCGTTTTAAACATCGCAAATTTAATGCCTGCCATGTATTTTAATGATTATTTAAGTGTTATCTTTTTCATATCGTGATTACTTAGAAACTTATTTAAATCATATATTGATTTAATGTTTAT
>JAAZIO010000055.1 GCA_012800805.1 Clostridiales bacterium
AACATATCTTAGGGAAAAGATGAATGTTATCCAAAAAGAGCTCGGTATTTTCGACGACGGACAGGATATAAGACAAAAAATTGAAGCGCTCAATATCGACGAGGAGTCGCGCCAAAAGCTTTTAAAGGATTTGGAGCGTTCGCAAAGGATGCAGCCTTCCTCGTCGGAATACACGCTCCTAAGAAACTATCTTGACTTTGTTCTTGAGCTTCCCTGGGGCATTTATACAAAGGACAATATAGACCTTAAAAGGGCAAAAGAAATACTTGACAGAGAGCATCACGGCCTTGAAAAGATTAAAGACCGCATTTTGGAGTTCCTTGCCGTTCACGCCTTGACAAACGACCACAAGCAACCCATTCTTTGCTTTGTCGGCCCGCCCGGAGTGGGCAAAACGACTATCGTAAGGTCGATTGCGGACGCGCTCGGAAGAAAGTATGTCCGCATGAGCCTTGGCGGCGTGCATGACGAGGCGGAAATAAGAGGCCATCGCAAAACTTATATAGGCGCTATGGCGGGCAGAATCATCAGCTCCATCAAACAGGCGGGAAGCATGAACCCTGTGTTCCTCCTCGACGAGGTGGACAAGCTTACAAAAGACTACAGGGGAGACCCCTCAGCGGCGCTCCTTGAGGTTTTGGACCCTGAGTTTAACCACACTTTCCGCGACAATTATCTTGAAATCCCGTTTGATTTAAAGAATGTTATTTTTATAACAACAGCAAACGCGATGGATACGATACCTCCTGCGCTTCTTGACAGAATGGAGGTTATCGAAATGAGCGGTTACACGCCCATAGAAAAGTTTGAGATTGCAAAGCGCCATCTTGTGACCAAGCAAATGTATCTGAACGGATTAAAAGACGGTCAGATTGAAATCGGCGACGATGTAATCAAAATCATCATCGAAAAATATACCAGAGAAGCGGGCGTGCGCCAGCTTGAAAAAATTATCGCTAAAATCATGCGTATAACCGCAAGAAGAATCGTCGAAGGGGAAATCGAAAAGATGGTGGTTACAGCCGATAACATTTCCGACTTCCTCGGCATTCCCATGGTAAGGGGAACATCGAAGTTCGACCACGACGAAGTCGGTGCGGCGACGGGTCTTGCCTGGACGCAGTTTGGCGGCGACATTTTGAACATCGAAGTTTCGGTTATGGAAGGAAAGGGCGATATCCTGCTTACGGGAAGGCTCGGCGACGTGTTGAAAGAATCGGGAAGAGCCGCTATAAGCTATCTGCACTCTCACGCCAAAGAGCTTGGAATAGACGAATCGCTCTTTAAGACAAAGGATATCCATATCCACATACCTGAGGGCGCGACGCCAAAGGACGGGCCTTCCGCGGGCGTAACGCTTGCGACGGCAGTTTACTCCGCCCTTACCAAAAAACCCGTCCGTCACGACATTTCAATGACGGGTGAGATTACCTTAAGGGGCAAGGTGCTTCCTATCGGCGGGCTTAAGGAAAAGCTTATGGCTTCGCAAAGGTCGGGCATATTTGAGGTAATTGTTCCCGAGCAAAACAAAAAAGACCTTTCGGAAGTCCCGCAATCCGTGCTTGATGAAATAAAGATAAATTTCGTAAGGGACATGGACGAGGTTTTAAGAATGGCAATAAGATAACGCCGCAATGCGGCGTTTTTTTATTTATATAACTCTAAAAAGCATGGCGTTTTTCATAAGCCTTAGGACGAAACAGCCGAGAAGTGATTTATAAAAAAAATTGTCAGATTATTAAAAAAAGAAGTTTAGGTTAGTTTTCAAATAAATTATGCTTATCACAAGTAAAAATCATGATAGGTGTAAACTTAAAAAATTTTGCAAAAAAATATAAATAAATAAATAAAACTCAATTTCAATTTTCAATTATTTGCGCTATTTTATCAAGGATTTCCTTTTTACCTTTGCCCTTTTCAGAGGATGAAACAATAACATTGTCAATACCTATTTTCAAGGCGTTTGCGATTTCCGCCCGTTGAGCGGCTATCTGATTTTTTGAAAGCTTGTCTGCCTTTGTCGCTATAATAAAAAACGGAATGTTTTTAGTAAAAAGGTAGTTGACCATAATAAGGTCGTCCTCAGAGGGCGAGCGTCTGATATCTATTAGCACAAACACCGCCGCGATGTTTTTTGAAAGCTCAAAATAGCCCTCAATCATTTTGGTCCATTTTTTCTTTTCGTCTTTTGAAACCCTTGCAAAGCCGTATCCTGGTAAGTCCACGAAATAAAAGCTTCCGCCGTTAATTTCAAAATAATTTATAAGCCTAGTAAGCCCAGGCTCCGACGAGGTGCGGGCAAGTTTTTTTTGGTTTACAAGGCAGTTTATTAGCGAAGATTTTCCTACATTCGATTTACCTACAAAAACAAACTCGGGGATATTTTCCGAGGGTATGCTTGATGGGTCTGTATACGATTTTAAAAAGGTAGCGTTTTTTATCATAATATCTCCATTAGTTTAAAGCCGACGATATCGCATGAAGACATTATATATTCGATGCCGTTTAGCATAAACCTTTCTTTAACTCTAACCGACTTTCCGTGAAGGTGACCGTATACCACTTTATCGACCTTAAAACGCTCAAAAAGCGCGGTTACCTCTGTTGGTTTAAAGTCTGCGTCAAAAGGCGGGAAGTGCGTCAAAACGAGCAATTTATCGCCTTCCTCTCTTTTGCTTTTTGCGCTGACCAGCGACAGTTCAAGCCTTATCAGCTCTCTTTTGAAAATTTTTATGTCTTCCTCGTCGGATTTTTCGTTTACTATGTTCCAGCCTCTTGAACCTGCTATTATTATATTTTTTGCTTTATAGCAGTTGTTTTGAATAAATGTGAAAGCGGGAAATCTTTTTGACAGCTTGGAAAGTGAGT
This sequence comes from Clostridiales bacterium, assembly GCA_012800805.1. GTDB lineage: Bacteria > Bacillota > Clostridia > Christensenellales > CAG-917 > JAAZIO01. Next base: position 2,869 of record JAAZIO010000055.1, read on the forward strand.
TCCAATAATAATCGTGATTCCCTTTGACCACTATTTTTTTTCCGGGAAGATTTAAAAGCAGATTATAGTCGCTTTCCGCTTCGTCTAAGTTTATTCCCCACGAAACATCGCCGCCAATCAAAACTATGTCATCATCTGTGACTTTTGAAAGCCAGTCCTCTTTGATTTTGTCAAAGTGGTTTTGCCAGCCGTCGCCGAAAATGACCATTGGCTTATTGCAGGAGGTGGATAAATGCAAATCGCTGATTGCGAAAACTTTCATGTTTTATATATTAACATTTAACCGCTTTTTTTACAAGGTAATGAGCGGCAAAAACTAAAACCGTAAATTAAAATAAGAAATCGTCTTTTCAGCCGTCACAAAAAAAGATAAATATTTCATAGCGGATTTACTAATTAAATGCAAAAATTTATGTGGACTAACTTAAGTAAATTATTTTAATCCATTAGCGAAATTTACTCTCCGTTGATATGCAATTTGCTTTATAGTTGAAAATCCACAGTGTGGGTATTTAGAAAATTAATTATTAAGTTTTTTTCTTTGACAGTTAATTAATTTAAAGTCTAGATATTTTAACAAGCTAGAAATACTTAATTGCGATAGAAGATGAAATAATTTAATAACTGACTAATTAAAGCAAAATAGAAAACGGGACAAATAAATAACAGAAGTAAATAACAAAATGTAAAAAGTAAATAACAAAATGTAAAATTAAGGCTTTAACCGGCAAACAAAAAGTAAAAATTAAGGCTTTAACCGGTTTTAAAATTAAGTCTTTAAATATTTAATTTTTTATTAAATCCTATAAGCTGATTAAAAAAATCAAGCCTTCAATTAGCGAAGCCAAAAACTCCCCAAAGGGAGAAAGAGCGCTATCCGTTTCCTCAAAGGGAGCTCGGCCGTTAAAGCCTTGTCCCCTTTGAGGAAAGGTTTATCGAAAGCCCATCAAATTTTGTTGTTGAGCGTGGGAAATAGCGGCAGATCGAATACTCCTGCGCATACTTCTTCCGAGAAGTCCTGGCACGCGGGAATTTGGCAATAACCGTAGGAGGGAACAAGCAGCTCGACTTCCGCTTCGATTTTAAGTACTATCGTTACGCAAGCGGTGATGCTGAAAGTCATGTCGCTAAGGTATGTTCCGGAAGGAGCCACAAGGTTTACCGTTGCCGCGAGCGTTACGGGTATTACGGAATTCTCGGGCACGAGCATGACCACATCTTTATACACGGTGTAGATTGCCGTTCCTTTGCCCTCGATGCCGTTGGCGTCGACATATATAACCTCAATGGGAATGCCTATTTCAGCCTGCACGCGCGAATAGCCCTGACGGTCTGATAAGGGCGTAATGGTAAGGCTTTCAACTATTCCCGATGCGGACGTCGACTTAGCGCTGATGAATGTTAAGGGAAGCGTCGGGTTCGGGGGAACGGGATTGGTTACCGTGACGATAGAGTTTTCCTCTGTAACTTGGGACAAGCATGCGTCAAACACTTTATTAACTTGGATGCACACTTTTTCGCAAAGCCCATAAAGCGGATTGCCAACAATAGTTCCAGGCTTTCTTTCATTGTTTGCCGAATTTGAAAATGACATAATAAAACCTCCTCAAAGTCCTAATTTATTCTATGCGGCATTGACCAAAGTGGTGCGGTGGCATAGAAAATAAGAATACTTAATATAGAATATGGTTTTAGTCTTATAAATGATAAATATAAAAGTTTTTTAAATATAAAAAATCAATCAACCGCAAGCATTGACCTTTTATCCGATATAAATTAAATACTTTTGTCTTTTCGATAGTAATAAAAATAGTGATAAAAGTTTATTTTGCTTGATTACATTTTAAACCGGCTTTAAGTTGAACGAAATATTTAGATTTATATGTGTTTTTATATCTAAAAAGATAATATAGAAAAGTTTTTACGCCATTTAACGAAAGCTTAATATTTCCAGTGAAAATAATAACAGTTACTGGTTTTCTAAGCCTAAAGCTAAGCGGTTGGTCATTATCCGCCGTGACAGTAATATTTTTAGAATAAAACCAGATAACAATCATTCCTAATTAATAAATGCTTTTATAGTTTTAAGTTCAATGTAACGCTTTAAATTAATTTTAAATTTTATTTAATTTTTCCCTTTTTAACGCTAAAATGTTTGACCACCGCAATTATTTCGCAGGTTTTTTTATATAAAATTAGTTAAAAATTTTGCCAATATTTGGTAATTTCAGGTATTTTTTGTAAATTTTTCGGGGTATCGAAAGTCGTTTTTTCGTTCTCGAAACCAAAGAAGTTTAATAGTAAACTAAAAAAGTTAAAAAGTTTACCAAAAAGGTTAATAAGTTAATCAAAAAATATTTAACAAAATTAAACAAAAACGCTACAATCCTTTATTTATCGGATGTGTAGCAATTTAAAAAAAATGGTTGACAGTGGCTAAAATATGTAGTAGAATGTGGTCAAGGTAAGAAAATGGCAGGTCTGCTCACAGGTAACATTCGTCACAAGGTTGACGACAAAAACAGGACAAGAATCCCCGCGAAGTTCAAAGAGGCTTTAAGCGGGACTTTGTATTTTGTCCCCACCGAAAAGGACTGTATTCTGGTTTTGCCTGAGTACAGAGCCATTGACCTTATGGAAAAGAGCAGGGCTAACATTTCGGTGTTTGACAGCGAAGGGCAGGACTCCCAAACCCTTATTTTTTCGCACACCTATGAGATAAAAGAGGACACCCAGGGTCGTATAACCATCCCGAGCGACCTCAAGAAAATGGCAAGAATAGACAAAGAAGTTGTTTTTGTGGGCAAACTGGACCATATCGAGATTTGGGCCGCCGAAACTTGGGACCGCAGATTCTCGATTCTTGACAAAGAAAATCTCGCTCAGATGATAAAGCGGTTGAAGAATTATGGATTATAAACACGTATCCGTTCTCTTAAACGAATCGATAGAGGCTCTTAGCGTCAATCCCGACGGAATTTATTTCGACGGAACATTGGGTGGCGGTGGGCACTCGCTTGAAATAGTAAAAAGGCTAAACGGCGGAAAGCTGATAGCGGTGGATAAGGATGCCGACGCGCTGATTACCTCCGCCGAGAGGCTAAGGGAATATAAAGATAAAATTGAATTCGTTCACGATGACTTTAAAAACGCCGAAGACATACTTGACAATCTCGGAATAAAGAAACTTGACGGTGTGATACTGGACCTTGGCGTATCGTCTTATCAACTGGATAATCCCGACAGGGGTTTTTCGTATATCAAAGACGCGCCGCTCGACATGAGGATGAACCAGTCGCAATATCTGACGGCGTTTAACGTGGTAAACGAATATTCGGTGGCCAAACTTATTAGGATTTTCACCGAATACGGCGAGGAAAGATACGCGAAAAAAATAGCGGAAAAGATAGCTAACGAAAGG
>JAAZIO010000056.1 GCA_012800805.1 Clostridiales bacterium
ACAATACGGAACAATTTTGTGCCCTTTATAGATAAGGCCTTTTTTGTCAATCTCTTTTAGCGCCCACCAGATGGACTCGATGTAATTGTCGTCATAGGTTATATAGGGGTCTTTCATGTCCGCCCAATAGCCTATGCGGTCGCTCATCTTTTCCCATTCAGTCTTATAGCGCCAAACGGATTCCTTGCATTTTTTAATGAAAGGCTCAATGCCGTAGTTTTCTATTTCTTTCTTTCCATCTATTCCCAGTTCTTTTTCAACCTCAAGCTCAACGGGAAGACCGTGCGTATCCCAGCCCGCCTTTCTAAGCACATTATATCCCTTCATTGTCTTATAACGAGGGATTATATCTTTAATGACGCGTGTCAAAATGTGTCCGACGTGGGGTTTGCCGTTAGCCGTAGGCGGACCGTCATAGAATGTGAAGGTCGGCTTGCCGGCGTTTTTCTCAACGCTCTTTTCAAAGATTTGCTTCTCTTTCCAAAAAGCGAGAATCTCTTTTTCTCTTTCGACAAAGTTCAAATTCGTGTCAACGGGTTTATACATTTCGTCCTCGCACAATAGCAATAATTTATATAATTATTGATTCTTTTCCTGGCCTTAAAACTAAGTGTCAGTTATAAATTCTAATTTAAAAAGCGGGATTTGTAAATTGATATTTGACAAATTATAGTATTTAAGCTTTAAAGAATAGAAAATATTGTGATTTTTATATTTTGTAATAAGCTGAAAAGGAAAAAACGATTAAATATAGCTTTTGCAAGGCTTTAAAAAATTCAGCAATTAACGATAAACAAATAGCTTTTTAAAAAATGATAATTATCAAGATTTAATGAACAATAAAAAATGCATGTTAAACCGTAAAAACTAAAAATCCCACAAAAATGTGGGATGTGGAGCGGATAGCGGGAATCGAACCCGCCACCTCAGCTTGGGAAGCTGATGTTTTACCGATAAACTATACCCGCTGGCGAGTGTATTTTATCACACGGGCTGCGTGTTTGCAACGGATTTTTTGTCGCAAATTGATTATATCTTAGTTGACATATCGGTAAATTTTATATCAATTGTTTGCAAACTTGTCAGTATGGTGCTATAGTTTATTGGGAGGACAATTATGGATACAAAAAGTAAACTGAATAAAATTAAAGAGCTTGTAAATAAAGGGCTTGACTATAAGAACACTGAAAAAGCGTTGAGAATTATCGGCTTGAAATTAAATAAACGGGAGATAGAAGAATACAAACTTTGGAGCGACTTCTTGCCCCTTGCAGATGATTATCCTTACTCAAACGAACAAAGAAACCTGCACATTCTCTGGGAGCTGATAGACCGCTCCCCTCTTGCCGCGGACTGCGCCTTTACCATACCGTTTAGAAGCATCATAGCAAAGAAACTGTTTAAAAAATGCGGCATAGGCTTTATAGCAAACGAGGGCGTCAGATTCAATTACGGCCACCTTATTGAGGTAGGCGACTATGTCACTTGGAATCATTGCTGCTATATCGACTCCAAAGGCGGCGTGTCTTTTGGCGATTTTTCGATGGTAGCTGAATACAGCAGAATTTTCACCCACTCACACTCGGAAAGCGATCATATGGAACGCTTATACGCAAAAGTTGAAATAAAAAAATACGCTAAAGTTTACACAGCGGCCACTATTCTTCCCGGAGTAACCGTAGGCAAAGGCGCAATAGTCGCAACGGGCGCGATAGTCACAAAAGATGTCCCCGATTTCACTTTGGTGGCGGGTATCCCCGCAAAGCCGATAAGGGAAAGAAGCTGCGATAAAGAAGACATGATTAAACTTAATCACTATACACTGAAAGACAAAGCTTTTCAAAACGAATAGAGTTGACAATATTTAAAAAACTAATAAGGTAACTATAATGAGGTATTATGGAAGCTATAATAAAAACTGAAGGTTTGACAAAGGTTTACGGGCCTAAGGCCGCTGCTCACGATGTCAACATAACGGTAAACAAAGGCGAAATATATGGCCTCGTCGGTAAAAACGGCGCAGGAAAAACAACGGTTTTCCGCATGTTGCTGGGGCTTGTAAAACCCACGTTCGGTAAAATATCCTTGTTTGGTTCCGAATCGACTTCCGAACTGCTTAAAGCAAGGAGAAAAATAGGTTCTATCATTGAAACCCCGACATTCGACAAAAAGATGACGGCTTATCAAAACCTTAAAGCCTACTCCATATGCAAAGGCGTCGGTGACCACAGAGAAATTCTTGAGCTTTTGGACCTTGTCAAACTGTCCGACACGGGAAAAAAGAAATTCGGGTCGTTTTCTCTTGGTATGAAACAGCGTCTCGGCATTGCGGCGGCTCTGCTTGGAACCCCCGATATTTTGATTTTGGACGAGCCAATCAACGGGCTTGACCCCGAGGGCATTTATGAGATGAGAAATATCTTCCTCTCGCTCGCTAAAGATAAGGGCGTTACGATTTTGATATCAAGCCACCTTATTTCGGAGCTTAGCAAAATAGCGTCAGCATACGGGATAATCTCCGAGGGCAAGCTCGTAAAAGAGCTAAGGGGCGAAGAGCTTGAAAAGATAAATAGACCTTTTGTCAAAATCACCGTTGACGACAGACCCAAAGCCCTTCAGGTTATTGCGAGCAAAGGCTTATCGAATAACTTTGAACCGGTTGACGCTCAATCCATTTTAATACACGACAGCCTAAAGGACATCAAGGAAATAACGAGAGAGCTTGCCATTGAGTCGGTAATTACGCTTAACATCGAGTATGTTGAAAGCCACCTTGAACACTACTTCATCTCAATGATTGGAGGCAGCCATGCATAACATGATAAAAAGCGATTTTTACAAACTTTCGCATAGAAAATCGATTATCGTAGCTCCGCTTGTAATGGCATTCTTAGCTCTGATTGCCGCCCTTTTGCTGTTTGCCATATTCAACGATGTTGACACCAACAACCCGTTCTTTGGCGGCATGGGCTCGGGCAAAAATTTCATATTGTCAAGCACAAGCCAGGTATCTCTTTCGCTGTTTTTGGCTCTGTTTGCGGCGTTTGTTTTCGCAGGCAGTTTTTCTGACGGGACAATAAGAAACCAAGTGAGCATGGGTTACAGAAAAACGGAAGTATATTTTTCTAAACTTATTGTGCTGGTAGTTTTGACCGTCATATTATCGATATTTTCGTTTGTGATTGTCGGCTTGTGCAGTATGATACTGGGTTACGGAACAGAGTTTACCTTGGCTGAGTTTGGTAGAATAATGACCTCGTTTGCGCTTCAAACTCTTGTCATGATTGCCTACACCTGCTTCTTTTCAATGATAGCTTCGCTTATTAGAACAAGGGGCGGCGCGATTGGAATATCGCTTGGCATTGAAATAGTGCTTTCGTTTTTGATGGCGATATTTGAACTTCTTGCCTTAACAAACGATTCGCTAAAAAACATAAGATACGCGTTTTTAAGCGGCGTTTTGGAAATCACGACTAAG
>JAAZIO010000057.1 GCA_012800805.1 Clostridiales bacterium
GCCGTCTTTTACATTGAGCGTAAGTTTGCAGGCGCCTTGCTGGGGAGCGCACCAGCCTACACCGTGAGTAAGGCCGCTAATGTCTTTTATCTCTTTGGCCTGCACCCATTTGCCTTCTTCGGGAATAGGAGCGGGACCATGGTTTGGACCTTTGGCTACGCAAACCATCTTTTCTACTTCATGTGAATACTGCATAGAAACCTCCTAAGTTATCAGTTAAAAAGATTATATCATATAGTCAAAAAACAGAAAACCGTTTTTTGTTAAATTATTCCTAATCTTTAACGGCTTTATAACCTTAATGCTTAACGGCATTTAATCTTAAACCGTTAAGCTTTTTATGAGACGGTCAAAGCTTCAAGCCTTAAAAAATAAAGCTCTTATGAACACTAAAGGCTTAAAAATTTTGCATTTTGGTTGCGATTAGGTTTATCGGGTGTTATAATGGCAAAAAGCCAAAGAGGTAATTATGGATTACAGACTTAGCGACAGAGTCAAAGACCTTCAGGGAAATGCCATTAGAGAGATTTTCAAACTGCTTCAAAACCCTCACATTGTTTCATTCGCGGGAGGATTTCCCACAAAAGAGCTGCTTCCAAACGAAGATATAAAGCACATAGCGGACGAGATTTTAAGCGGCCCGCAGGCATTCGATATACTTCAATACGGCGGAACGGAAGGATACAGGCCCCTTCTTGAGAGCGCGCTTGACTACGCAAAACGCACTGGGCTTTCAGGCGAGCTTAAAAACGCTCTGATAATCTCGGGCGGCCAGCAGGGCATTGACCTTACTTTCAAGGCTTTTGTAAATAAGGGCGACGTCGTGCTGGTAGAAAATCCAACTTACCTTGCCTGTCTTCACATATTGAAAACATACGAAGGCAAACCCGTGGGAGTTAAGAGTGACCACGACGGAATAAACATAGAAGACCTTGAGGAAAAGATAAAAAAGCACAATCCCAAGGTTTTATACATTGTTCCCAACTTTTCAAACCCGACGGGCAAAACGCTGTCGCTTGAAAAAAGAAAGAAAATAGCCGAAATCACTGCTAAATACAATGTCATGGTATTGGAAGACGACCCCTACGGCGAGATAAGGTTTGCGGGCGAAAAACTGCCGTCAATCAAATCCTTTGACATGGTGGGCAACTGCATATATGTGACAAGCTTTTCAAAGACAATCGCCCCGGGCCTTAGGACGGGCATTGCCGTCGCGGACGAGTTTGTTATAAGAAAGCTTACGATAGGAAAGCAGGCAACCGATGTTCACACCTCAACGCTTTCTCAGGCTATAATCGATAAATATTTAAGGAACGGCCTTTTGGATAAGCACCTAAGCGAAATAAGGCCCATATATAAAGAGAAAAAAGACGCAATGTATAACGCTATCTTAAAATACATGCCCGAGGAAATCGAGTTTACCAACCCCGAGGGCGGCTTGTTCATCTGGGGCGAATTTAAGATACCCTTTGACACCGAAGCCTGCTTTGTGGAGTGCGTAAAGGAAACCGATTGCGCCTATGTCTCGGGCAAGACATTCTTTGCGGCGGAGGATACCCTAAATACATTCAGGCTCAATTACTCCAACGCCACCTTGGAGCAGATAGAAAGCGGCATTAAAAGGCTTGGCGAATACTTCAAAAAGAAGATTGCGGCTAATTAGAATATTAATAAAAAAATCGTGAACCATTAAATAAATAAAACAGGTAAGAAAAATGCAGGGCAAAAACATTTTCGACACACTTTCAGAGCGCGGCTTTATAAAGCAGGTTGTATATAAGGATAACCTTTATAAAATGCTCGGCGAAAAATCCGTAACATTCTACATCGGCTTTGACCCGACCGCCGACAGCTTGCATGTCGGACACTTTTTACAGCTAATCGTTATGAGCCACATGCAAAAGGCGGGGCACAGACCAATTATTTTAATAGGCGGCGGAACGGCTATGGTAGGCGATCCCTCGGGAAGAACCGACATGCGCTCCATGATGACCAAAGAAACCATACGCCACAATGTAGAGTGCTTTAAAAAGCAGATGTCAAAGTTTGTGTCGTTCGAGGGCGAAAACGGAGCTATCGTCGTTGACAACGGCGATTGGCTTTTAAACCTTAACTATATAGATTTTCTTCGCGACGTGGGAACAAAGTTTACGGTAAACGGCATGCTTGCCGCCGAGTGCTTTAAGTCGCGCATGGAAAGAGGACTGTCTTTCCTTGAGTTCAACTATATGCTCATGCAGGCATACGACTTTTGGGTATTGAACCAAAAATACGGGTGCGAGCTTGAGTGCGGCGGCGACGACCAGTGGTCGAACATCCTCGCGGGCATTGACCTTATAAGAAGGAAAGAGCAAAAGGAAGCTTACGGCATGACTTTCACGCTCCTCACAACCGCCGCCGGAACCAAGATGGGCAAGACTGCGAAAGGGGCGGTATGGCTTGACCCTAGTAAGACACCTCCTTATGAGTTCTATCAATACTGGAGAAATGTCGCAGACGAAGATGTTGAAAACTGCCTAAAGCTGTTAACTTTCCTCTCGCTTGATGAAATAGCCGAGCTTGTAAGGTATAAGGACGAAAGAATCAACAGAGCAAAGGAAGTTCTTGCCTTTGAGCTTACAAAGCTTGTCCACGGCGAAGAGCTTGCGAACGAGTGCGTAAGCATGGCAAAGGCGGCATTTTCGGGCGACACCGAAAATATGCCCCAAAAGACCATAGCGAAAGGAATAACCTCTGTCGCGGATGTTTTAGTGGCAATCGGCGCCGCTCCCTCTAAAGGTGAGGCGAAAAGGCTGATTGAAGGCGGCGGAATAAGAATAGACGACGAAAAGGTGTCGGATGTCTTTGCCGCCATAGCGGAGGAAAAATTAAAGAGCGGCTTTGTGCTTCAAAAGGGCAAAAAGAACTTCTTTAGGGTAACGGTTAGTGAATAGCTATAAGTTCGTCGACGGAGAGCATAGGGCGGAAACGGTTATAAAACGCTCGCGCTTTATCGCGACGGTGTTCGGCGAGGCGGACGAGCAGAAAGCCATAGCCTTTATAGAGAAAATAAAAAAAGAATTTCCCGACGCCACCCACAACTGCTACGCTTATACCTGCGATATCTTGGGCAATACTAACCGCTTTTCCGACGACGGCGAGCCTGCGGGCACGGCGGGGCAGCCGTTGCTGGCGGTGCTGAAAAAACAAGGGCTTAAAATGACGGCGGCTGTCGTTACGAGATATTTCGGCGGTGTCAAACTTGGCGCAAGCGGGCTGGTTTCGGCTTATACGGAAGCGCTGGTAAACGCGATAAATACCGCCGCGATTTCGGAGAAAGTTTTATCGGTAAGAATCGTTATCGAAGCAGACTACTCGGTATTTTCATCGCTTGAGGGGTTTATCAGAAAAAACGGGCTGATTGAAGATATAGAATACGGAGACGGCGTCAAAGCCTGTGTCTGGGTCAGGGATGAGGAGTCTAAGAGCTTTCGGGAAAAAATTCTTGCCTTATCGCTTGGCAAAGCGTTGATTAAAGAAGACATAAAAGATTATAAAGTTTATAGAGGTGCGCTATGAAAATAACCTTAGCTAAACAGTTGAAACAAAAACCCGACTTTTCGGCGCTGGGTTTCGGCAAGTATTTTACCGACCATATGCTGATTATGCGCTATGACGAGGCGCAGGGAGGCTGGGGCGAGCCCGAAATCATACCTTATTCGGA
>JAAZIO010000058.1 GCA_012800805.1 Clostridiales bacterium
AGGCGATGATAGTTTTAAAGGACGAAGAAGGCAAGGTGATCTCAAGCTTTGTCGCCGAATACGGAGCGAGCTATACGCTTCCCGCTCTTTCTAAGCTCGGCTACAACTTTATCGGCTGGGAAACTGAAACCGGCCAGGTTGTAAGCGGCGCATTTACGATGCCCGTCAACAGCTCCGACGCCATCATCCTCTCAGCCAAGTGGGCAGAGGCATATCCCGAATATACCTATGTAAAGACTGCGGCCGACTTTGCCGAAAAGAACGCGGATGGCCTGTATGAAATTAAGGCCGACGGTAAATATTATCTGCTTTCCGACATCAACCTCGGAAACAACGAGTGGAAGCCCATCGAAGAGTTTACGGGCGTTATCCTCGGCAACGGCTTTACCATCTCCAACTTCAAAATCAGCGGAGACATCGGTAAAGATTATATCAATGACATAGGATTCGTCAGCGAGAACAGAGGCGTTATCGAAAACGTTAAGTTCAGCGGCGTCAACTTCACATTCACATATAACAAGGACGACCTCAACCTCGGTATAGTCGCGGGCGTCAACCTTGGCACCATCAAGAATGTTACCGTAAACGGCACGATTTTTGTAACCATGAAAGGACAGGGAATCACCGCTCCGATTACAAAATACATCGGTAACGTCGGCGGCGTGGTTGGCGTCAACAAGGCAAACATTGAAGGCGCTGTCAACAACGCAAGCGTGTCCGTCAAGACAAACAACATCAACATAGAGGTTTACGCTGGCGGCGTTGCGGCTGTCAACGAAGGCTCTATCAAAGAGAGCTCCTCGAGCAAAACCGTAACGGCGGATATCACCAACAGCGCCTCCGCCAGAAAGTCTTACGAAGGCGGACTTGTCGCGCTCAACAAGGGCACAATCTATAAGAGCTTTGCGACCGTAAGCGGAGTGATGGACGGCTCTTATGTCGGCGGCCTTGTCGCTTACAACGAAGGCTATATCAAGAACTCCTATGCAAAAGGCTCTCTTAACACCGCAAGCACCGCGGGCGGCCTTGTAGGATACAATGTGCTAAGCATCAGCAACAGCTACTCAACCGTTAAGATGACGGGCGGCAACGATATCGGCGGCCTCGTCGGCAGAAACTCCGGCTCCATCTCCTACAGCTATGCCGACTCTCAGGTCACGGGCGGTGAAAACGTGGGCGGCCTTGTCGGTTACAACGAAAAGAACGGCACACTCACCAAGTGCTTCGTAACAGGTTCGGTAACCGGCACTTCCAAGACGACGCTCATCTTCGACAAAAAATACGCTGGCGGTTTAATCGGCCTTAGCAAGGCGAGCGAATCCAACATCAAAGATTGCTATCGCTCATCCGCTCAGGCCATAAGCTGCGCGAGCGCCGAGACAACGGTAGGCACCGTAATCAACGCCTCAACCGCCTCAACGACATCGTTCTTTACCAATACGCTCGGCTTTTCAACCAGCGTTTGGTCGATAACGGCGGGTAAGTTGCCCACGCTTTTATAAGCAAAAATCAATGATTTAAAAACGCCCTGCAAAGGGCGTTTTTTAAATTTAAAATCTCTTTACATCCATATAGGTATAGGCTATAATAAATGAAAGTAAGAAACTGGTTAAACGAATTTAGCTTTTAACGGCTATTTTTTAAAATATACAATTTGCGGAAATAATTGCCTAAAGACTGGTGCTAAAATGAAAAACACGAATATTTGTCAAATCCTAAAGAACGGCTCCGCTTACGTCGGAAAAAGAGTTACTGTAAGCGGATGGGTAAGAACATCCAGAGAATCCAAAACCATGGCTTTTATCGAGCTGAATGACGGAACTTCTTTAAAACACGTTCAGCTCGTTGTCGATAAATCAGTGGTTGACGAAGCGACGCTTGAAAAGGTCACGCCTCTTGGAACAGCCCTTGAAGTTGAGGGCGTGGTTGTCGAATCCGTCGTAAAAAAGGGCGGCTTTGAGATAAACGCCGACAAGTTTACTGTTTTGGGCGAGTGTCCCCCCGATTACCCCTTGCAAAAAAAGTATCATACGATGGAGTATTTAAGGACGATACCTCATTTAAGGGTAAGGACAAACACTTTCAACGCAATGCTCAGAGTGCGCTCCAAGGTGTCCTTTGCCATTCATAAATTCTTCCAAGAGCAAGGCTTTGTGTATGTGCATACTCCAATAATCACGGGCTCCGACTGCGAGGGCGCAGGCGAAATCTTTAGAGTTACCACGCTAAGCTACGAGGACGCCAAGAAAATGCCATCCGAAGAAGAGTATTACAAAGCCGACTTTTTCGGAAAAAGGGCGGGACTCACGGTTTCCGGCCAGCTTGAGGGTGAGGTAGCCGCCATGGCCATGGGTAAAATATACACCTTTGGCCCCACTTTCCGCGCGGAGAACTCAAACACTCCAAGACACGCCGCCGAGTTTTGGCAGATTGAGCCTGAAGTGGCATTTGCAAAGCTCCCCGACATTATAAAAATTGCCGAAAGCATGATTAAGTATATAATCAGATATACTCTTGACAACTGCTCCGACGAGATTGAGTTTTTCGAGAACGCTTTTGAAAAGGGGCTTAAAGAAAAGCTTGAAAAAGTCGTAAACAGCGACTTTGCGGTGCTCGACTATTCGGACGCGATAGAAATTTTGAAAAAAGCGGATGTGGAGTTTAAGTTCCCCGTAGAATGGGGTCTTGACCTGCAAACAGAACACGAAAGATACATCACGGAAAAAGTTCTGGGCAAACCCGTATTTGTAACAAACTATCCGAAACACATAAAGGCTTTCTACATGAAGCAGAACCCGGACGGAAAAACGGTTGCCGCAACGGATCTTTTGGTTCCCGGCATCGGCGAAATCATAGGCTGCAGCGAAAGAGAAGCGGATTACGACAAGCTATCTCAGGCGATGGTCGAGCGAGGAATGAACCTTGACGACTATAAAGGCTATCTTTCTCTCCGCAGATACGGCTCCGTTCCGCACAGCGGCTTTGGCTTGGGGCTTGAAAGAATATTGATGTATATCACTGGCATAAGTAATATAAGAGATGTTGAGTTATACGCAAGAACAGCGGGAGATTTAATGGAGTAGTTATGTATAGGTTAAAAACACCCTCAGGCTATAAGCCTAAAATGTCGCTTCGCGAGACCGAGCGCGCAATCAAACTGGTAAAGGATACATTTGAGAAAAAGTTTATTGAATGTTTCGGGTTTGAAAGAGTTTCAGCGCCCTTGTTCGTAAGGAGCGGAAGCGGTATCAACGACGACCTTAACGGCGTAGAGCGTCCCGTTACCTTTGACA
>JAAZIO010000007.1 GCA_012800805.1 Clostridiales bacterium
CATGGTATTGGGGCTCTTTCCAGGCGTATCTGCCCGACGGAAGAAAGCTCGGCTGGAACATCGGCTACGGCTTCGGCAACACGGAGGCGGCGTCGGAAAACATGGTGTTTGTTGACGGCATCGCCCACAAGCTTGACGAAGTCGCTTTCAACATCCCCGTAAAAGACGGCAAGGAAGACTATATGTCGCCCTGGACCTTCACCTCAAACGACGGCAGGTTCTATATGGACTTCACTCCCATTCTCGACCGTTATGCCCCCGTTAACCTAGGTATAATTGCTATGATACCGCATCAGGTGTTCGGCAAGTTCACAGGCACGATAATTCTTGACGACGGAAGCAAAATAGAAGTGAAAGACCTCATCGGATTTGCCGAAAAAGTTCACAACAGGTGGTAAATATTATGGCTATGCGGTTTATACCTCGCTTGCCCTCGGAATAATCGTAACGGTTTTGTTTTTATATGTAAGAGTTAAACGCGGCGGAGTCGACGGCGTCATAGTAAAAACGCTGATGTCCATTTTCGTTTACGCTTAAAATAACGGTAATAAATTAAAACTCCGGCGGCGCCGGAGTTTTTATTATGCTATAAATGGTTTGATGTCTTCAAGCAGATTGTCGCAGTCATCGGAGAATATCTCAAGAACCAGCGGAGAGCTTAGCTCTAAACTGAATATTCCAAGAAGCGATTTTGCGTTTACAACATGTCTGCCGTCTCTCAAATCGATTTCATAGTTGTATTTTTCAACGATGGAAACGAATTTTTTGACATCTTCGGCAAGTTTAAGCTTAATCGGAACGGATTTCATAGCAGCTCCTAAAACATTTTTGACAGTAATAAAATAACCCATTTAAACAATTTTCTCAACTGTTTGCGACAATTTTTTAAAAACCGTCTTATTGCAAAGCCGTCATGTTTCTGATATTATTATGTCATGGACAAAAACTCGGAAGCGTTTGCGGCTCTTGGAGATGCCTGCGCCTCAATAATTTCATCAAACGTGGTAATGCTCCCCAAAAGAATAAAGGCGCTGCTAAAGTGCGTAGCTTACTACGATGTGTTCAGGGAGGCCGTGGGGCAGGCTCAAGAGTCTTTCAATTTCGGCGAGGCGGAAAAGGCCGCGCTAAGGGGCGGCTCATACAAGCTACCTGCGCTAAACCGCGACAGGGTGGCTCTTACCCTTGCCATACTTTTGGAGATGGACCTTGGAAAGCGCGACATAATAGAGTTTTTGCAGGGCGCTTTTCCCTCCGAGGACATTTCCGTATCGCTTGAGAATTTCTATTATGAAATGATAGAGCCTTTTAGACAGGCGCTGATTGACCTAACCATGACCGCCGAAAAAAAAGAGGAGCAGTCATATCTTGATACCGAGCGCGCGATAGAGTTTGCAAGCGCCGGTCTTAACTATCAGGCGGCAGGTTATCTTATATCCATAAAAGAGGCGGTAAATTTAAAAACATCGGACGAGGAAAGGCCATACTTTTTGATTATGGTAGACGGCTTGTCCGCCGCTTTGGATTCAAAGGACACGTTGATGATAAGAGCTATCTGGGCGGGGCTTAAACTTGCGCTAAAGAGCGAAAAAATATGCAAAGAAGAAATTTTAGCGATAGATGAACTGCTAAGACTTTATATTGTCAATAAATAAACCAAAATATATATAACGAAATTGCTTGACAAGACGGGTTGATTTAATATATTATTTTAGAGCGTTGGTGCTAACAATCGTCGCGGGGTAGAGCAGTCGGTAGCTCGTCGGGCTCATAACCCGGAGGTCGTAGGTTCGAATCCTTCCCCCGCAACCAGAACAAAACGGTGGCTTAACGCCACCGCTTTGTGGAAAATGGCGGCGTAGCTTAGTTGGTTATAGCGGCCGGTTCATACCCGGCAGGTCGTTGGTTCGAATCCGACCGCCGCTACCAAAGAAATAAAGCGAAAGCTTAATATACAAGGCCCCATGGTCAAGCGGTTAAGACATCGCCCTTTCACGGCGGTAACCCGAGTTCGATTCTCGGTGGGGTCACCAAAAATGCCTGATTCTCAGGCATTATATTATGTAGAGGAGGCATAGCTCAGCTGGGAGAGCGCTACCCTTACAAGGTAGATGTCATAGGTTCGAGCCCTATTGCCTCCACCAAACCGGCTAAAGCCGGTTTTTTGTTTTCTTTTTTTAAATTTAACCTTGAAACAGCCTGTCAAATATTGTATAATGTTACCAATA
>JAAZIO010000059.1 GCA_012800805.1 Clostridiales bacterium
CCACTATTTTACAAGCAAAACAAAAACGGGTTACATAAAACCTTATCAACAATTGGTTAAAGCGATAAAACAGCTTTTAGCAAAATAATTGAAAGTTTAACTAAATAAGATTTAACAATAAAAATTTTCTTAATTTAAATATTACTTTTACAAAATGAGTTAAATTGCTTTTACTACATGGGTTGAAAAGTATTTACACACCTATAATAAAAGCTAAAATAAAAAATCACACCTTTTATAAAAGCTAAATTAAATTCTTCATTTTATTGAGAATAAAAGCTTAATGAAAATAAAAGGATAATGAAAAGTAAAATTCAATGAAAAACAAAAGCTAAATAAAAATTCCAAACAAATATCGTTTTATTAACGGTTGTTTTATTCATTAAAAGAAATAATAATCGGTTAAAATAATAAGTTTTATTGTATTGATTTTAAAATAAAGCTTAAAAATCTGTGGTTGGATGAAATTACGCAAAAACAAAAGCAGACAATAAATATATTAAATATTAAAAAAGCTTAAGCTGGGCTTAAGCATAAATTGGTTTTAATGTGATTTAATTATTTATTTACTTTATAATAGTCGCCTTTTTTTACTTTGACATTGATTTTACCAAGCATGACTTCAGCCTCACCGCGGGATGAAATGCCAATAAGCTTACCGAACTTATCAAGAGACTTTACATAAACGCTGTCGCCCGACTTTAGTTCGCCTTGCGCGGGCTTTGGCGGAGCCTCGGTTTTTTCCTCATATTTTGCGCTCATGGTCTCAAGCTGTTTTCTAAGTTTTCCCGCTTCAAAAATATCAGAGTCGTCAAGCTGCTGTTTTTTTAGTTTTTCTTTAAGCTCAGCTATGATTTCATTAGCTTCTTCCGCGGATTCCTCAATAAGCTTTTTGGTTTCTCTTCTTATCATCTCGTTAAGCCGCTCTCTTGCTTCCTTTGCGGCTTTAAGCTCTTCTTCCGCTTCCCGTCTTGCCTCCTGCGCTCTGATTCTGTCCGCTTCGGCCTCTATTATAATCTGCTCGGCTTTTCTCCTTGTCTCCTCAGCCGATGACAAAACATGGTCAAAGTCACGCTTTTCTTTGCTGAGCCTTCTTTCCGCGGCGGTAACGATTTCGGATTTAAGACCCAGTCTTGACGCTATTTTTAAAGCGTTTGAAAGCCCCACTGAGTCCATTATAAGCCTGTATGTCGGAGCAAAGGTTTCTGAATCGAAATCCATCGCCGCGGTGACTATACCCTTCGTGGTCAGCGCGTATTCTTTAAGCTCATTAAAGTGCGATGTTATGACCGACCTTGCGCCTTTGTTTATAATATACTCTGCGATGCTTACTGCAAGAGCCGAGCCTTCGGACGGATCCGTTCCCGCGCCAAGCTCGTCGAAAAGAATTAGGCTTGCGCTGTCCATCTTACCCAGTATATCGATGATGTTTTTAATGTGAGATGAAAATGTGGATAGACTCTGCTCAATGCTCTGCTCGTCGCCTATGTCGCAATAAAGCGAACCTATAAAGGGCAGTTCCGCCTCAGA
The DNA here is from genome assembly GCA_012800805.1 of Clostridiales bacterium. Classification (GTDB taxonomy): domain Bacteria; phylum Bacillota; class Clostridia; order Christensenellales; family CAG-917; genus JAAZIO01. The sequence continues at coordinate 1,531 of JAAZIO010000059.1, forward strand.
AGCGGGTATAAAGAGGCCCGACATTGCCATTATAACAGACAGCCCAATAAGCTTTAGCGTTACGGTCTTTCCGCCCGTGTTGGGGCCCGTTATTAGGAGCATCTTTGTCGTGTCCTTAAGCTCAACGGTAACGGGAACCACTTTTTTTGGGTCAATCAAGGGATGTCTTGCGTTTTTAAGATACAAAGCGCCTTTTTTGCTGAGCCTTGGGCATATCGCTTTCATTGACCTTGCGTATTGCGCTCTTGCAAATATCAAATCCAATTGAATAATTGTGTTGTATGTTTCGCAAAGCTGGCTTTTGATGTCTCCGATTTCAGCGGAAAAACCCCTTAAGATTTTTTCGATTTCCGCCTGCTCTTCTATCAAAAGGGTCTTAAGCTCGTTGTTAAGCTCGACAATTTGCATCGGCTCGATATATATCGTGGAGCCGCTGGCGGATTGGTCATGAATAAGCCCGGTTATTGCGCCTTTAAACTCGCTCTTTACGGGGATAACATATCTATCCGAGCGTATCGTGACAATATTATCCTGCAGATATTTTGAGTATGCCGTTGAAGATATATAGCTTTGAAGCCTTGTTTTTATGGCGGCGTTAAGCTTTCTTACCTTTCCCCTTATTTCTTTTAAGTTTCTGGATGCTTCGTCCGCTATCTCGGTTTCGGAAAGAAAAGATGAATAAATTCTGTCCTCAAACTGCCTGTTTTCGTAAAGCAAAGAACACATCTCATCAAGCAGAGGGATATTTTGCGCTTTTTTAAGGTATTGCTTAATGTTTCTGGCCTGTCTTAAGCACCTGCCGATTTTTAGTATATCGGGAATGCTCAAAAGCCCTCCTTTTGAGGCAAGCTCAACGGCGTTGACAATCGGGTCAACGGCAAAAGAAGGGCTTATCGACTGCTCGAACAAAACTCGGTCCGCCTCGGAAGTTTCATCCAAAAGCCTCTTGAACTCTCCCTCGCTTTCCGCAGGACGAATTGAAGAGCATAGCTCTTTTGTGTCCTCGGAGTGGGTATATTGCTTAAGCTCGTTTAAAACTTTATCGAACTCAAGCGTTTTTAAGGTTTTGTTTTCAATCACGAAGCTTTGCTCCAAACTCCTTTTCGGTAAGTTTCAATATGCTTTCCATCGATGAGTTTATCTCGCCGTCCGTTAGTGTTTTTTCAAATGAAACAAGGCGGAATCTAAGCGCGACGCTCTTTTTGCCTTCGCCTATCTGCACGCTTTCAAATACATCGAACACTTCGCATGACCTTATAAAAGGAATGCCCGCATTCATTATTTTTGATACAATGCTTCCCGCCTCAAGGTCTTTATCCACAACAAGGGCAAGGTCTCTTTCAACCTCAGGATAGCGCGAGAACTCCTCAAAGGTAATTTTGCCCTCGCAAAGCGGCATTAAATCCTCAAGCGAAATTTCGGCAATATAAACTTTTTTGTTAATATCGTAGTTCTTTTGAACGAGCGGATGCAACTCGCCCATTGAACCAACCTCAACGCCTTTGCACTCAATCGCCGCGCTCTTTCCGTCATGGAGGTGCGTGTAAACTTTCTTCTTTACTTCAAGCTTTGCGCCAAGCGCTTTAAAGAGATTTTCAATCACACCTTTTAAGGTAAAGAAATCCTCGTCGCCAAAGAGAGCCACGCAAAGCATTTCCTTTTCGCTAGGAAGCGATTTTTCTCTAGGATAATAAACTCTTCCCACTTCAAACAGCGCGCCTTCTTTATTGAACCTTGAAAGGTTTAAGGCAACCGTTTCAAGCATGCTGTGGATAAGCGTCGTTCTCATAACGCTCACCTGCTCGCCCAGGGGGTTCATCAGTTCCACGGTTTCGCGCCTGAAATCGTCTTCTTTAAGCCTTAAAAGTTCCTTGAACTTCGGAGTAGTAAAAGAGTATGTCACACACTCATACAGCCCAAGAGCCGCAAGAGCCTTTTTAGCCTTGTTTACAAAAACAAGTTTTTCGTCCCACTCGCTCTTGATTGCTTGAGAGTAAGCAAAGAGCGTTGCGGGAATGCGGTCATAACCAGCTACCCTTATATATTCTTCCGCAATGTCGTTTA
>JAAZIO010000008.1 GCA_012800805.1 Clostridiales bacterium
ATACCGTGACAGCATAGATTTTTCCTTAATGGAGCCCCAATACGGCGAAGAGGGCTTAAAGTTCTCCTTTATGACAAAGGAGGCGGTCGCAAACAGGGAATGTTGCTATCTTACCTATACCAACGAGCGCACCCACGAAATAATAAAGGAAAACATCCACCGCGCTCCCATGTATAACGGCGCGATTGAGGGAATAGGCCCAAGGTATTGCCCTTCGATTGAGGACAAGGTCATGCGCTTTAAAGACAAGGAGCGCCACCAGATTTTCGTCGAGCCCGAGGGATATCAAAGTGAGGAGATGTATATTCAAGGCATGAGCACCTCGCTACCCCACGACGTGCAGGAAAAAATGTACCGCACAATAAAAGGGCTTGAAAAAGCAAGGTTTGCCCGCTACGCTTACGCCATAGAATACGACTGCATCGAGCCGCAAAGCCTTTCCCCGGCTCTTGCCATAAAAGGGTTCGGCGGTCTCTTTTCGGCGGGACAGTTCAACGGGACAAGCGGATACGAAGAGGCGGCTGCTCAGGGCATTATAGCAGGTATAAACGCAGCCAGGTATCTTGAGGATAAAGACTATTACATTCCTACCCGCGACACCTCATACATCGGGGTGCTTATTGATGACATCGTCACAAAAGGGACTAAAGAACCCTATCGAATGATGACATCAAGGGCGGAACACAGAATTATTCTAAGACAGGACAACGCCGATATGCGTCTTACCGAAATTGCCTATAACCTGGGGCTTGCCACTTTTGAGCGCTATCAAAGGCTGAACCTAAAAAAAGCCGAAATGGCAAGGATTGAAAAATTGGCAAAAAAGCCTCTTGAAAAAAGCGACGCCCTCATTAGAATTTTTGAAAGGGGCGGCGAGGAGCTTCCGCAAAGAATTACGCTTATGGAGCTGATGAAAAGGGCGTTTGTCACGCTTGACGACCTTATAGAGCTTTGCCCCGACGCCGCAAATGATACGGAAGCCCTTGAGGCGGTGTTTATCGAAAAGAAATACGAAGGCTATGTAAAAAAGCAGGAAGCTGCCATCGCCGAGCAAAGAAGGCTTGAAAACAAACAGCTACCGGAAGATATCGACTATTTAAAGATTGACGGACTTCGCCTTGAGGCAAGACAAAAGCTTAACGCCGTCCGCCCCCTTAACCTCGGCCAGGCATCAAGAATTTCGGGCGTCTCCCCGGCCGATATTTCGGTATTAATCGTTTATCTTCAAAAACACGGGCTTTAAAACTTTAAACTAAGAAACCATTGTTTTATTAAAATTATTGGTATTCATGTTATATAAACAAAATAAAGCCGCAAGATGTAATTATTTTCATAAATTGTTAAGCAAGTTAAAGTCAGATAGCAGAAAAAATTATTGTCACCGCAAAGAATTAAAAGGAAAAATAAAAAACCGCCGTAAGGCGGCTTTTTTATAGTTTCATTGTCATGACGTAAGCTTTGCCGAAGATGGACTTATGGGTTTCATAGCCTAACTTTTTGTAAAAGCGGACGGCTCTTTCGTTGTCGGAGCCTACTACAAGGAATATTCCGCCGATGTCTTTTGATTTCAAGTGAGAAATTAGCGCTTTCATCAGTTTTTTGCCAACGCCCTGATTTTGCCCGCAGGGGAGTATGTCGATATGCAGATGCGCGGGATAGTTCTTGCAGACTTTTTTTAGATAGCGCCTTTCAAGCTTTTTTAAAAGCGCCTCCATTTTGTCTTTTTTCTTGACCTTTGGCAGATACTTTTCCATAAATATGTCAATATATTTGCCGTAGTCCTCCGCGCAGACGATGTAGCCTATCGGCCTGTCATCCTCATCCGCCGCTACAAAGCAGTTCTGCGGCTCGTGCTCCAAATAATAGTGAAGATACAGCGTGCAAACAAGCGATTTGTCCCTTATGTATTTTTTCGCAGTCGCGGTTTTGTGGCACACTTCCTCAAGATACGGTTTGTCCTGTTCTTTGTATGGTCTTATCTTAAATTCATCCATAGTAAAGTTTTATTAATTTAATCCGTTTTTTATTCTATTTAGATTATACCATAAGCGTTTTTAATTTTCACCATAAATTTTTATGTTTACGATAATCTATATTGTTTTTGTTATAATCCCCTTTTTTGATTTACGATTAATCCCCTTTCTTTTGATTTACGACTTAATATTTTCAGCCTTACTTAATAAGGTTAATTTTTTGCGTTTTATTATAAAAAACACTTATAAAAAAACCCGTTTCAAACGGGTTTTAACGATAAAGCTTGATTAATCAATATAAAAATTACGAAATCACGCCAGGTCTGAAGGGTCAAAGACGATGACGGGAGTTCCTTCGATTATGTCTTTTTTCAGATTTCCGAAAAAGTCCGAAATAGTTACATCCTGCAGCGCGTCGACAACCTCCTGGTCCATAATGATTCTGCCCCAGACCAGGATGTCGCCGATGGACGCTCTTGAGATTTTCGTAGTTATCGCCTCACCGAGGTTTGATACGGGGGTTTGCATTATCGCCCCGTCAAAGAATGTGTCGGGCGAGGGGTCAAAGACATCAGAGAGCCTGAGGGTTCTGAATGTGTCGTTAAGGGTGCTGAGCGACGCGTCAGAGAGAGCTGTAAGGATGTTTTCGCTCTTTTCCGCGGTTATCGTCACATCCGTCCATGATGTAAGATGTGTGTTGTAAGCTATAGATAACACATTTGAGTCCGTTTCTGCGTTTGTTGCAAGATATCCCGCGACAAAGTTATATCTTGTTTTGCCTGTGATGTCGAAATAGACCTCGTCGCCGCTTTTGCTAAGATATTTTATATAGGTGCCCGACGGGTCAAGCTCATATCCGCCCGCTGTCTTTTTGTAAAGGTCGCCAATTTCTATATATCCGTCGGCGGTTAGAACATAGCTTCCAAAGGGCGATTCTTTTGCTATTTTAGACACATAAACCTTTTTATAGATGGGCGTTCCCGAAGGCATTGAAGCGAAGTTAAGGTCAAGTCTTCTGAACTGCCCGTCCTGAAAATAGTAATTGCCGTCGTTTGATAGCACAAACACAAACTTTTTGGAGTATGCCTTGTGGGTGCCCGGTTGATAGCCCGAATCCATCGGCTTTATAAATTCGTCTCCCATATAGGTTGACGGGCCGTAATATTCCCCGCTTGGGTCTTCAAAATAGACGGAGTTTCCCGTCTGAAGCAGCACGCGGGCTTTAGCGGGGTCGTCGGATGGCTCATAGTCCTTTACGGCGTCGTAGGGCGTAATCGAGACAAGCTCGCTGAACGTGATTGTGTTTATCGTGTCGGTTATGCCTTGCGCGAGATTGCCTATCTTTGTGTCTTTAAGACGCCTTAGCAGGGCATGGGAGCCTTCGTTTATATCTATTACCTGGCCAAGCGATATGTCGTTTATGTCGCTAGACAAGGTGGAAAGCTTTGAGTTTTTAAGAGCGATAAGAATCGAGGGGCTCTTGTCGTGTATTACCGTAACGCCGTCGTCTGCAAAAACGGGCTCTTCATAGATGTCTATCATGTCGCCAAGCGTAAGGGTGTTGAGGCTGTCGCTTAGCTCAAGAAGCTTTGCGTTTTTAAGGCTTATTAAAATTTTTGGGCTTTTTTCGTGGATTATCGTAACGCCGTCCTCTCCCAAAACATCCTCGTCGTAAATGTCTATAAGGTCGCAAAGCCTCATTGATTTAATCTTGTCGAAAACTTCGCCGAGGTCTTTGATTTTTATGTTTGCCATCCTCTGCATGGGCATGGGGGAGGAACCCTCAACAACTCTAAGATAGCCCGTCATGCCTTCTTCAAGGAAAGAGTTTTCCCCTCTTACATAATCGGGCGCCGCGCTCTCGCCAAAGGGAGCCATAAGGCTAAAGGAGCCACCCGAATGGAAGTAGTAGTCTGTTTCGGGGGAAAGATTAATAAACTCACCGCAAGTGAGGGGGCTTGAGCCGTCGGAGGAAAGATTGATAAGCATGTCCCCGCCCTCGCATACCTTTATGTAGCCACCGTCAAAAAGATAGAAGTTTTCGCCGCTTTTGTAAAAGCCGTTTTTGTATACTTTGGCGTAAAGTTCGGATGCGTTTGAGTCATCCGCGGGATTATAAGGCTCATACAAAATACGCCTGTATAATACCCCGCCCGAAACGCCGGAGTTTACCGCAACATACTCATAGTCGCCGTTTTCTTTTTTTATGTATCTGGCCTCTTGATAGATAAGCCCGTTTTCATCCGCTCCCGAAAGATACTTTTCGGCATGCGGATTAATCGGGTCACCCTCGTTTACCTCCTCGAAGCGGTCGGATTTTACATAAAGCGTGTTTTGTCCGAGCGGCAAAAACAAATCGCAGTCTATTTCCGCGGCAAGGCTTAGCGTCAGATGGTTTAGCGTGTTTCCAAACGCAGACAGCTCGACATCTTTAATGCTGTTAAGCAGCATGTTGTCTCCCGCCATGGAAATGCCGAAGTTTCGCTCTATGCTTCTAAGCGTGGTCCGGCCGTTTATTGACGACATAAGGGTGTCAACTACGCTCATTATGGGAGAGTTCAGGTTTTCGGTAAGTATGGGAAGATTGTATGTGGAAAAATCTATGCCCGCAATCCCGCCGACCGTGTTCAAGGTGATTGTGTCGATAACCTCGCCTATGTGAGCGAAAGCTTCAGTAACGGGATACTGATACAGTAGCGATATGTCGATGCCCATTATCTCGCCCGGAAGCGGCAGGGAGTATTTGTCGATAATATCCCTTAGCGGAATGTTTGAAATGTCCATCGCTATCTGAACCGCTTCAAGGATAATGTCAAGCAGCGTTCTTTCCTTAAAATCTTTCGCCTCGTCGGGGAGAATCTGCGTGTTTGTTATCTCCTCAATTTTGTCTACGGTAAGCAGGGTGAGGCCGGCATAAATTGTGCCAGCAATCGCGCCGATAAACAGCACGACGCCCATAATCATGCCGAAGATAAAAGTAAGCATGCCTTTGCAGGCTCTTTTGCAACCGCCTTTTCTGCGCTCTTTGCCAGCCATTATCCCACCTTCCCGAACATATTGACGAATAAGTCAAAAACGGGATTCGCGCCGTAAAGGATAGAGCAAAGTCCCGATGACTTAAGATGGTTTGCCGCCGATGACATAAACGGAACATCGGCGGTGATGCCTATTATTGCGAACACGAAAAGAACAAAGAACAGCGAAGTGCCAACAGAGAACACCATGCCCAATACTCTGTCCAGCGGTTTAAAGGAGCGCAGAGAATCTTCAGCTTTGCTCCAAAGGCCCGTTATTATCGCAAAAAGAAGTTTTAAAACTATAAAGGATACCGCAAAAAGTATAACCGCCATGAAAATGGACGCGAGATTGGGGGCGAGAATCTGAGCAAGGCTCATGTCGCCTTCTTGCGGGACCAGCCTTGAAACCAAAAACCCAACCAGATAGTTCATGATGAAGTTGCCGCCCGTCAAATCCTCCATGGAAAAGCTTCCCGAGTTGTTTCTGAAAACTACCACACCCTCGTCAAAGAAAACTCTTGAGCTGAAAGCGTCGCCCCAGCCGCTTATCCAGTTTTCAAGCATCGCCACAAAATTTGAACCCGTGGGGGATGCCATTATGGGATTGGTGCATGTTCCCGAGAAAAACAGCGCAGCGACAAGCAGCGTGATATTGAAAAATATCCCGCGTGTGGAGCGTGAAAACCCGCGCTTTAAGCCGATTATCAAAAACAAACCGATAAAGCCGAGAAAAACTCCGTCCGAAATATTGAATGCCGCAAGCGCAAAATCAAACATCTTTTTATCCTATTACTTTATAATTGACAATACAATATTGTATATACAATATAATGCAAAAATAGAATTTACGCAATAGTGAAAAAAAGGAATTTAAATATAGTTAAGTTTTGCTGACTAAATCCTTCGTTTAAATATTCCGATGCGGGGAATAATTTTTCAAAAGGAGAATTATGAACCCCGTAATTTTATGTATCGGAACCAAAGAGGTAACGGGAGACAGGCTGGCGCCGCTTGTGGGCACGCTGCTTAAGAGCAAATACAACATTCCCGCTTTTGTATACGGCGATTTAAACTACGACGTCAACGGCCTTAGGCTGAAAGAGACGGCGTCTTTTGTCAAAAGGGCTCATAAAGGCGCGCCATTGATTACCGTAGACGCCGCAATAGGCGACAAAAACGATATCGGAAAAATTAAAATCAGGGGAGGGGGCGTGCGTCCCAAAGAGGCCATAAAAAAGGGGTCTCGCCCGCTTGGCGATATCGGAATTTTGGGAGTGGTGGCGCCAGACGACGGCGAGCCGCTAATGGCGCTTATGTCCGCCGACGAGGAACTTGTGGCGTCCCTTGCGGAAAGAATAGCAAAGTTTATAAATTTTTTGATTTCGGACGGTTTGGAAGAATTTGCCTTGCCGGGATAGCGTATTTTAAGGAATAGGTTGACAATTTTGTATTGCGGCGGTTATAATGACTTGATAAATGGCGGATAACCGCCCGCCCGGATGGAGGAAAAGAAATGAATTCAGGCGTAAGAAGGACCGTAATAATCGTATTTGTCGTCATATTGATTATCGTCGCGCTTATACTCAGCATGACGCTGACCAGAGCCGACGAGATTCCTTTTGACGGAACGGCGGAAAGTCTTGTCGAGCAGATGAAGGCGGGCAATATCAAAGAAATAGTAGTCTCGGGCAGCTACAGGGTAAAAGTTACCTATATAGACGAAAACAAAAGGCCCTCGGTCTGTTATATAAACCCCATTTCGAAATTCTACGAAATTTACGATTCCATATACAACGGGGATAACGCCCCCGCGGTTAAAGCAACCCTCGTTTATACCGACCCCTCTACAATGAGCACAATGCTTTCGCTAATCATTCCGCTTGCCTCGCTCGCGGTGCTCATATTTTTCTTCCTGCTTATAGCAAAGCAGTCGGGCGGAGCCAACAGCAAAGCGTTCAACTTCGGAAAGACCAAGGCAAGCCTTGCCCAGAACGTCAAAGTGCGCTTTTCCGATGTCGCCGGCGCGGAAGAGGAAAAAGAGGAGCTTAAGGAAATCGTCGACTTTTTGAAAGATTCAAGAAAGTTCCGCGAGATGGGCGCGCGCGTGCCAAAAGGCGTGCTTTTGGTCGGCCCTCCGGGAACCGGCAAAACGCTCTTTGCCAAAGCCGTTGCGGGGGAAGCCAGCGTTCCTTTCTTTTCAATCAGCGGTTCGGACTTTGTCGAGATGTTTGTAGGCGTTGGCGCCTCAAGGGTGAGAGACCTTTTTGACCAGGCAAAGCGCAATATGCCCTGCATTATTTTCATTGACGAAATCGACGCGGTAGGCCGTCAAAGGGGCGCGGGCCTCGGCGGAGGAAACGACGAAAGAGAGCAGACGCTAAACCAGTTGCTCGTTCAAATGGACGGCTTTGACTCCAACGACGATATAATCATAATGGCGGCGACAAACCGCGCGGACATACTTGACCCCGCTCTTCTTCGCCCCGGCAGATTCGACCGTCAGATTTATGTCCACGTCCCAGACGTCAAAGGAAGAGAGGAGATTTTCAAGGTTCACTCAAGGAACAAGCCGCTTGCTCCCGAAATCAACTTCAAGTCCCTTGCGAGACTTACCGCGGGCTTTACGGGCGCAGATATCGAAAACCTGCTTAACGAGGCGGCGATTCTTGCCGCAAGAAACGGCCATAAGGTCATAAACATGGAAGACATCAGCGAGGCCTTAAACAAGGTTATCGCGGGCCCCGCGAAAAAGAGCAGGGTGGTTACCGACTTTGACAAGAGAATCACGGCTTACCACGAGGCTGGCCATGCGATTCTTGCAAAAAGGCTTAAGCATTGCGACGACGTGCACGAGGTTTCGATTATTCCAAGAGGCATGGCGGCGGGATACACGATTACCCTTCCCGAAAACGACGACAACCACATAACATATAATAAACTGATAGACACGATAACCATGATGCTCGGCGGGAGGGCCGCGGAGGAGATAGTCATTAAAGACATTTCCACGGGAGCCTCCAACGACATTCAGCGCGCCAGCGCAATTGCAAGAAGAATGGTCACCGAGTGGGGCATGAGCAAAGAGATAGGCAATATGTATCTGGGAGCCGCCCAGGAGATATTTTTAGGCCGCGACTTCCAGACGCAGCTTAATTACTCCGACACGGTCGCCGCAAAGATTGACGCCGAGATTAAAAAAATTCTCGACGAGTGCTACGAAAGGGCTCTTAAGATACTTCACGAAAACAGGGCGATACTTGATAAAATGGTAAAGCTGCTGTTTGAAAAAGAAACGCTGCTTGAAGACGAAGTCAACGCCCTCTTTGAGGAAGCGGACGGAGAATCGGGCAATCAAGAGGCGCAAGAGCAGAAAGATTAATATATTGTATAAAAGGGAAAAATTGCCGCAGCTAACTGCGAGTTTTTTTTCTCTATTAAGAAAATCGGAATCGATAGGTATATATATGCGTAAAGAAAGCAAACTCGACCTTCAGGCGGCGCTCGAGAAAGACCCCGCCGCCACAAGCAAATTTTTAATCAAGCATACATACAGCGGGTTTATCGCGCTGAAGCGCCACAGGCTTGCCCACAGGCTGTATCTTAAAGGCTTCCACACGCTCGCAATGCTTATCGCCTATCGCACTAAGCGAAAGACAGGCATCGAAATTCACCCCGCCGCTAAAATCGGCTCAGGGGTGTTTATCGACCACGGCGCGGGCGTGGTTATAGGCGAGACCGCTGAAGTGGGAAACAATGTCGTAATCTATCAGGGCGTAACGCTTGGCGGAACGGGAAAGGATACCGGCAAGCGACACCCGACGATTGAAGACGACGTCATGATATCCGCAGGCGCAAAAGTGCTTGGCCCCGTGAGAATCGGCAGGGGCTCCAAAATCGGCGCGGGAAGCGTTGTGATAAAAGATGTTCCGCCGTATTCCACGGTTGTTGGCGTGCCCGGCAGAATAGTTAAGCAAAACGGCGCAAGGGTAGCCGACCTCAACCAGATTCTGCTCCCAGACCCCATAATGGAAGAGTTTAAGCGCATAAACGCAAGGCTTTTCGAGCTTGAAAAGAGGCTTGGCGTTCAAAGCTGCAGATACTCTCTTACGGTCGACGAGGCAAACGTAAAGATTGAAACCAACGAAAAAACCGAAACGGATACCAAAGGGGAATAGAGATGATAAAACTTTACAATTCCTTATCGGGTAAAAAAGAGGAATTCAGACCGCTTGAAGAAGGAAAGGTAAAAATGTACGCATGCGGAATCACCGTGTCGGGTGACGCTCATGTGGGTCACGCTTATCAGGCTCTCATATACGACATAGTGAGAAAGGTGTTTGAAAAGGCGGGATACGATGTGACATACGCCCGCAACTACACCGACGTCGACGATAAAATAATAGCCAAGGCAAATCAGCTAGGCGTTCCCGCCGACCGCTACGCCGCGGAGATGATAGTAAAGACAAACGCCATAATGCGCGAGCTTGAAATTGACGAGCCCACGATATGGCTAAAAGCCACGGAAAACATTGACGGCATTATAGAGTTTACGAAAAAACTTATTGAAAAAGGACACGCCTACGCTACGGAAAACGGCGATGTCTATTTTTCGGTTGACAGTTTCCCCGAATACGGCAAACTTTCAAAAAGAAACCTTGAGGACGCAATCGCGGGCGTCAGGAAAGAAACGGAAAAATCCAAGCGCAACCCGCTTGACTTTGCCCTTTGGAAATCGGCAAAGGAGGGCGAGATTTCGTGGAGCTCTCCCTGGGGCGAGGGCAGGCCAGGCTGGCACATAGAGTGCTCAACCATGAACTTTGCCGCGTTCGGCGAGCAGATAGACATCCACGGCGGCGGCCGCGACCTTATCTTCCCCCACCATGAAAACGAAATAGCCCAAACCGAGGCTCTTACGGGAAAACAGTTCGCAAAGTACTGGATGCACAACGGGCTTATAAAAGTCAACGGGCAGAAAATGAGCAAGTCGCTTGGCAATACCTTAAACTTAAGGGATTTGCTTGACAAGTTCTCGCCCGAAACGATTAAGCTGGCGCTTCTTTCCACCAATTACCGCGGAGACATAAACATTACGGACAATCTCTTTAGCGACGCCGAAAAACACATGACGGACTTTTACAGGGTGCTTCAAAAAGCGGAAGCTTTCGGCAAAGTTGAGCCCGCCGAGGATATAGAGGAGGAGTTCGACCGAGCCATGCAAGACGATTTCAACACGGCGCTTGCTCTTGGCAACCTCTTTGGATACTTTAAAAAGGCGCGCGCCCTGCTTGACAAGGGAGATGTCGAAGGCGCAAGGATATGCGAGGCAATAAAGAGAGCGTATTCCATGCTCGGGCTGTTTAAAAAGTCGCCTAAGGAATTTCTTAAAAAGATAGAGGAAAAGAACTCGGTTGAAATTCCCATGGAAATCATGGAGCTTGTCGAAAAGAGGGCTCAGTTTAAAAAGGAGAGAAACTTCGCCGCGGCGGATGAAATCCGCAACCAAATCGAAAACATGGGCTACAGCGTAATGGATACAAAGGACGGCCCAGTGGTTAGCAAAAAATAATCGGGAGGAGTTATGAAAGGAAAAGTTGTTGTCGCCGGCGCGGGTCTTGGCGGTCTTTTTGCCGCCGAGCTTTTGGGAAAGGCCGGTTGCGAAGTGACGGTATACGAAAGAGCCAAAGACCTTGACAGCATGCGCTACGACTGGCACGACGACGTTGCCGCAAACTCGCTTGAGTCGCTCGGCCTAGAAATGCCAAAAGAAAGTTGGAAAAAGGCTGACTTCACATTCGTGTCGCCCTACGAAGGCGCGATGATGGATGTAACCATTGAGGACGAAAGCAAAAAAGACATATCGGTTGAAAGAAGGCCGCTTAACAAAATGCTCTACGACAGAGCCGCAAAATACGCAAATATCGTCTTTGACGCAAACGTCGAAGGTCCCATTTTTGAAAACGGAAAGGTTTCGGGCATAATCATAAACGGAAAAGAGGAAAGGGCTGACCTTGTTATCGACAGCACCGGCGTTGAATCCCCCTTAAGGGAAAAGGTGGGCCTTGGCGACGCCGCCGTAGCGGACCCCAAAACCGTGTTTTACGCCTACCGCGCGTTTTACAAGCGCAATCCCGAAGCGGAAATCCCCAAGAAAAAGTCAAAGGTATATATGAAGCACCTCGGCGAGGACGGATTATCCTGGTGCATCTGCGACCATAACCCCGACCTTGTCAATGTGCTTGTCGGAAGGGTGGTAAACCTTTCGGAAGAGCAGCTAAAGCGTGCCCTTGACGATTTAAAGAAGCTTAACCCCGTGCTGACGGACGAGATAAAGCGAGGCGGAATGGTTTGCAAAATCCCCGTGCGCTACCCCCTTACCAAAATGGTAACCGACGGCTACGCCGCAATCGGCGACTGCGCTTTCATGACCATCCCCATGCTGGGTTCAGGAATCGTAAGCTCGCTTAAGGCGGCAAAACTTCTTGCCGAAGCGGTGATAAACGCAAAGGACGCCTCAAAGGAGGAGCTGTATACATATCAGGTAAAGGTATTTAACGATTTCGGCGCCGAGCACTGCGCCGTTGACACCTTAAAGCGCTTTTTGCTCTCTTGCACGCCCGACGAAATCACATTCTTGTTTGGAAGCGGAGTTTTGTCCGAAGCCGACCTTCAGTCCGCTAGCGGCGGCGGCACGGTAAAGATGACTCCGTCCGCGCTCATTGAAAAACTGAAAGCGGGAAGAAAGAATCTTCCTTTCCTTATAAGGCTTGCGGGCGCCGTGTCGCGCTCTGAAAAAGCTTCAAAGACCGCAAAGAAGATACCCTCTCGTTACGATGAGGCAAAAATCGAGAAGTGGTCGAGAAAACTTGAAAAACTCGTAAACGGCCTTTAAAACGCTTTACGGAAATGCTAAAATTTGCTATAGTAAAAGGGCACTAAAGCTTAACTTGAAGGAGAGGCTATGGCTAAAGTTGGCATTGTCATGGGTAGCAAGTCTGACTTTGACGTGGCAAGACCCGCGGTCGAAATCCTTAAGAAATTCGGTGTAGAAACCGAAGTCAGGGTAATTTCGGCCCACCGCACGCCCGACGAAGCGCACGCTTACGCAAAGAGCGCAAGAGAGCGAAAAATCGACGCGATAATAGCGGTTGCGGGAAAAGCCGCGCATCTTGGAGGGGTGCTTGCCGCCTACACCACATTACCCGTAATAGGGTTGCCCGTGCAAACCTCTATGATGGGAGGCCTCGACAGCCTGCTGTCGATAGTGCAGATGCCCGCGGGGGTGCCCGTTGCGACCGTAGGGGTCAATGCGGGGTTGAACGCGGGGCTGCTTGCGCTCCAAATCCTCGCCGTGAGGGATGAGAGTATCCAAAAGGGACTTGAGGACTATAAGAGCGCCTTGGCGGAACAAGTAATAAACGACGATAAAACTCTGTCGCTATAGGCGGCGGAGTTTTTTGTTTGCATTCTCAACTAAAGCGCTGACGGCGCTTTATCCTTTTTAAAAAACCCACAGACAAAAACGGAGAGAATATGTATCTTTGCGATTCAAAACTTCCATTTGACAGCTTCAAAGAAGAGTGCGGAGTGTTCGGCATCTATTCGCCCGACATCTATCCCATAGCCAACAGCGTCTATTACGGTCTATTCGCTCTTCAGCACAGAGGCCAAGAGAGCTGCGGCATAGCGGTCGGCTCGGGGAACAAAATCGAGTATTACAAAAATCTCGGCCTGGTTCCCGAAGTTTTCTCAAACGGGGCGCTCTCGCTGCTTCCCGAGGGAAACGTCGCGATAGGCCATGTCAGATACTCAACCACGGGCTCCAACCATCAGATAAACTCCCAGCCGATATTCTGCATGGGCAAGCGGGGCAGAATGGCGCTTTCCCATAACGGCAACCTTGTCAATGCCCGCCAGCTTAGAAAAGAGCTTATCAAACAAAACGCAGTTTTCCAGACCGCCCTCGACAGCGAGGTCATAATGCTTCTTATCAACCACTATGCCGAAAACGATATAGTGGAGGGTGTGCTTGAGGCTTGCAAAAGCCTGCGCGGCTCTTACTCTTTCGTTCTCATAGCCGGAGGAAAGCTTATTGCAGTAAGAGACCCCTACGGCATCCGTCCGCTGTGCTTTGGAACGCTGGGAAACAAATATGTAGTGGCCAGCGAATCCGTGGCTTTGGACGCGGTCGGGGCCAGCTATGTAAGAGACATCGAAGCGGGCGAAGTGCTGGTTTTTGACGGCACGGGCATAGAGTTTTACCGAATCGACCTTCCCGTTGAAAGAAAGGCGCACTGCATATTTGAGCATGTATACTTTGCCCGTCCCGACAGCGAGCTTGACGGCGTAAGCGTTTACGAGGCAAGAAAGCTCTCGGGCAAAATCCTTGCCGAGCACTACCCCGTGGAGGCCGACCTTGTCAGCGGCGTTCCCGATTCGGCCGTGGTGGCCGCAAGAGGATACAGCGAGGCGTCGGGCATTCCCTACGGCGAGGCGCTAACAAAAAACCGCTATGTGGGAAGAACTTTTATTCAGCCCGAGCAGCAGCTTAGAGAGAGCACGGTAAAGATAAAACTTAACGTCCTTAGGGCAAACGTTTGCGGAAAGAGGCTTGTTTTGATAGACGACAGCATAGTCCGCGGCACGACATCCAAAAAAATAGTCCAGATGCTAAAAGACGCGGGGGCAAAAGAGGTGCATCTTAGAATAAGCTCACCGATAGTAAAGCACCCCTGTTACTTCGGCATAGACACCAACACATACGGCCAGCTTGTGGGAGCTTTCAGAACGGAGGAGGAAATCTGCAAGTTCATAGGCGCGGATTCTTTGAAGTTCCTTACAATAGACGAGCTTCTTGAAACCGTAAACGGAAACGAAAGGGAATACTGCCTTGCCTGCTTTAACGGAGACTATCCCTATAGCGTGGACGATATTCAAAACGAAAAATACATATTTGAAAAATAAAGGAGATAAAATGGCGATTACCTACAGCGACAGCGGCGTAGACGTTGAAAGAGGCTACAAAGCCGTGGAATTGATGAAAGAGCATGTAAGGAAGACTTACGACAAGAATGTAATCGGCGACCTCGGCTCGTTCGGCGGATTTTATTCCATAGCGGACGATAAGAGCGAAGAACCCGTCCTTGTCGCGGGCTGCGACGGGGTAGGCACCAAGCTAAAATACGCTTTCGTTTTGGACCGCCACGACACCATAGGCATAGACGCGGTCGCGATGTGCGTCAACGATATCGTCTGTCAGGGCGCCCGTCCCCTGTTTTTCCTTGATTATTTTGCGACGGGAAAATTAAGGCCTGAAGTGACGGCGCTTGTGGTAAAGGGCGTCGCGGAGGGCTGCCTTCAGGCAGGCTGCGCGCTTCTTGGCGGCGAAACCGCGGAAATGCCTGGTTTTTATCCCGATAACGAATACGACCTCGCGGGCTTTGCCGTGGGCATAGTGGGAAAGAAAGACGCGATATCGGGCAGCGACATAGTGGAAGGCGACGCTCTTATAGGTCTTGCCTCTTCGGGAATCCACTCAAACGGCTACTCGCTTGTAAGGAAACTTTTCGGTGAAGACAAGAACGAGCTGCTTAAGTATAACGAAAGGCTAGGCTGTTCACTTGCGGACGCTGTCTTAAAGCCCACAAGGATTTATGTAAAGAGCATACTCTCCCTTATGAAAGAGGTTAAGGTAAAGGGCATAGCTCATATCACTGGCGGCGGATTTATTGAAAACATACCTAGAATCTTCCCTGAAGGTATAGGCTGCGAAATAGACACGAAAAGCTACCCCATGCCCGAGCTTTTCAAAATGCTTAAAGAGCTCTCGGGCCTTGACGACGCCCACTTGTATAACACTTTCAATATGGGCATAGGCATGGTGGTTGCCTTGTCTTCAAGCGACGTCAATAAGGCGCTCGCCTGTCTTGAAAGATGCGGCGAGAAGGCATTCGTAATAGGAAAAACCGTCAAAGGCAAAGGGGTGGAGCTGAAGTGAAAAAGATTGCCGTCTTTTGTTCGGGCTCGGGAAGCGACTTTCAGTCCATCATTGACGCCAACGAAAAAGAGCGCTTTTGCCAAATCGCTCTGATGCTTGCCTCAAAAGAGGGGATAGGGGCGATAGAAAGAGCGAAAAAGCACGGCATACCTTTCTTTGTTGTCCCGCGCTCGGCGTTTGACGTGGCGGAGGAGATGTGCCGCGCGATAGATAAGATTTTAACCGAGAACGAAATAGACTACATCGTGCTTGCAGGTTACCTTTCCATTTTAACAAAAGAGTTTACCGACCGTTACCGGCACAGGATAATAAACGTTCATCCCTCGCTGATTCCTTCATTTTGCGGGAAAGGCTACTATGGATTAAACGTTCATCGGGCCGCTATCGATTACGGAGTAAAGCTTTCTGGGGCAACCGTTCATTTTGTAAACGGCGAGCCCGACGGCGGAGAAATAATTATGCAAAGGGCGGTGGAGATAGAAGACAACGACACCGCTGAAACACTGCAGCAAAAAATACTAAAGATTGAACACGAAATGCTGCCAAAAGCCGTAAGGCTGCTTGTTGAGGGCAGGCTTAAGGTGGAGGGCAGAAGGGTAAAAATCACGGAGGAGTTATGAAAAAAAGAGCACTAGTCAGCGTATCCGACAAAACGGGCATTATCGAATTAGCAAAAAAGCTGGAGTCATTCGGCTATGAAATAATTTCCACTGGCGGAACATACACCGCTCTTAAAGATAGCGGAATAAAGGTCATGGGAATTTCCGAAATAACGGGCTTTCCCGAGTGCCTTGACGGCAGGGTAAAGACGCTCCACCCCTCTGTCCATGCGGGTCTTCTCGCTATGCGCTCAAACCCCGAGCACATGCGCCAGCTTGAAGAGCTTAATATAAACACGATAGACATAGTGGTTGTTAACCTCTATCCGTTCAAAAAGACAATCATGAAAGACGGAGTGACTTTTTCAGAAGCCGTGGAGAATATCGATATCGGCGGCCCCACCATGCTAAGAAGCGCGGCGAAAAACTATCAGGACGTTGCGGTTGTCGTCGACCCCGCCGACTACGGCAGGCTTATTGGCGAGCTGGAGGCGGGCGGAGTCACCCTTGAAACCAAAAAATACTTAATGTATAAGGTTTTCGCGCACACTGCGGCATACGACAGCCTTATTTCAAACTATCTGGCAAAAAATCTCGGCATAAAATTCCCCGACAGCATTACGCTGTCGTTTGAAAAGGCGCAGGAGATGAGATACGGCGAAAATCCCCATCAGGAGGCAAGCTTCTACCGCGAGCAACTGCCTGCCGTAAAGAGCCTTGCAGGAGCGGTTCAACTGCACGGAAAAGAGCTGAGTTACAACAATATCAACGACGCTAACGGCGCCCTTGAACTTCTCTATGAATTCAGCGAGCCCGCAGCGGTTGCGGTAAAGCACGCAAATCCCTGCGGTGTGGGCACGGGCAAAGACATTTATGAAGCTTACATGCGCGCGTATGAAGCGGATAAAATCTCAATCTTTGGCGGAATCGTCGCCGTAAACGGCATTGTGGACAAGAAAACCGCCGAGGAGATGAGCAAGATATTCCTTGAGATAGTGATTGCCAAAGGCTTTGACGAGGATGCGCTTTTAGTATTAAAGCAGAAAAAGAATTTAAGGCTGCTTGAGCTTAAAGACATGGACAAAAACAGAGGCGCCTACCTTGACATGAAAAGAGTTTACGGAGGACTGTTGCTGCAAGAGAGCGACGACAAGCTTTTAAACGACGACGAGCTAAAAGTTGTTACCAAAGCCGCCCCCACAAAAGAGCAGCTTGAGGACCTCAAATTCTGCTTAAAGGTTGTAAAGCACACAAAGTCCAACGCTATAGTAATCGGAAAGGACGGAGCGACAACGGGCATCGGCGCGGGTCAGACAAACAGAATCTGGGCGGCGCAGCAGGCGATAGAGCATGCGGGAGACAAAGCGGCGGGATGCGTAATGGCGTCGGACGCATTCTTCCCGTTCCCCGACTGCGTTGAGGCGGCGGCAAAAGCTGGCATTACCGCCATCATCCAGCCCGGCGGTAGCGTCAACGACGCGCAGAGCATCGAAGCTTGCGACAAATACGGCATCGCTATGGTGTTTACCGGAATGCGTCATTTTAAACACTGATTTAAGGTAGCATATGACGGAAAAAAACAATGTCTTAATTATAGGAAACGGCGGAAGGGAGCATGCTATAGCCTTAAAACTTAAAGAGTCCGATAAGGTCGGCAAGCTTTACTGCGCTAAAGGCAACGCCGGCATAGGAGAGATTGCAGAGCTTGTCGACATCGACCCCTGCGACATAGAGGGGATATGCGCTTTTGTCGACTCTCACCCCGACATCAAAATGACGGTGGTCGCTCCCGACGACCCCCTTGCCCTCGGCATGGTGGACGAGCTTGAAAAGAGAGGGCACAGGGCGTTTGGGCCAAAGCGGGCGGCGGCTCAAATAGAGGCTTCAAAGGCATTTGCTAAGGCGCTCATGAAAAAATACGGCATACCCACCGCAAAATACGAAGTCTTTGAAAGCGCAAACGAAGCCATAAGGTATATAGAAAAAGGAAGTTTCCCCGTGGTTGTAAAGGCGGACGGGCTCGCGCTTGGAAAGGGCGTAATCATTTGCTCCACCCTTGACGAGGCGAAAGCGGCGGTAAAGTCCATGATGCTTGACGGCGTGTTCGGAAAAGCGGGAAGCAAAATCGTGGTGGAGGAGTATCTTGAAGGAAAGGAGCTTACGCTTTTAACCTTTACGGACGGCGAGACCGTATATCCCATGGTTTCAAGCTGCGACCACAAAAGAGCGCTAGACAACGATATGGGTCTAAATACGGGCGGAATGGGAACCATCGCACCTTGCCCCTTCCTCACAAAAGAAATGGAGGAAGAAATTAAAGAAAAAATCGTCCATCCTACCGTAAAGGCGATGAAAGCGGAGGGTGCGCCGTTTAAAGGGGTGCTTTACTTCGGTCTTATGGCAACAAAGGACGGCGTCAAAGTGATAGAATACAACGCCCGCTTCGGCGACCCCGAAACGCAGGTTGTCCTGCCGCTTCTTGAGAGCGACCTTTACGACATTTTCGACAAAATTATTGACGGCAGGCTTAAAGACATTGATATAAAGTGGAGAAATAAAAGCGCGGTTTGCGTGATACTCGCCTCTGGCGGCTATCCCGAAGCCTATGAAAAAGGCAAGGTAATAACGATTGGCGAAATTGACGAAAACTGCTTTATCTGCCACGCCGGCACAAGAGCTAAAGACGGCAAGCTTATAACAAGCGGAGGCAGGGTTCTTGGCGCCTGCGCTGTTGCGGACACGCTGAGCGAGGCGATAGAAAAAGCCTACGCCACCGCGGGAAAAGTTCACTTTGAAAAAATGCATTACAGAAAAGACATAGGAAAGAAATATCTAGGTTAAGGTTAAGGATTAATTTAAGACAATTTCTTACGCAAATATTTTAATAAAAGTGCCGCTTGCTGCGGCGGCTAAACAAAAATAAAAGAAAGGACGCCATGGTTTACAGAATTTTCGTAGAAAAGAAAGACAAAAGCGCGGCTAAAGCGCTAAAGAGCGAAATCAAAGAGGTTTTAAACATAGATGTTCCCGAAATGAGGGAGCTTATTCGCTATGACATCGAGGGCGTAAGCGAAAAAGAGTTCGAGCGCGCGATTACCTCCGTATTCTCCGAGCCTCCCGTAGACAATGTGCAGATAGATGAGCTTAAAGACACAGGCGGAACGGTTTTTGCGATAGGTTACCTTGATGGCCAGTATGACCAGCGCGCGGACAGCGCCGCCCAGTGCGTCCAGCTTCTTACGGGCGGCAAAAAACCTCTTGTCAAATGCGCAAGGGTGTTTGTGATAAGCGGCGCAAGCGATGAGGAAATAGAGAAAATAAAGAAATTTTTAATAAACCCCGTGGAATCGCAGGAGGTCACCCTTGAAAAATACCAAACCTTAGAGCGCAAAGCCATGGATACCGCCCCCGTGAGCGTAATAGAGGGCTTTACCGCAATGAGCGAGGGCGATATAGAGCGCTTCCATAAAGAAAACGGGTTTGCCATGTCGGTTGAAGACCTTTTGTTCGTGCAGTCCTATTT
This sequence comes from Clostridiales bacterium, assembly GCA_012800805.1. Taxonomy (GTDB): domain Bacteria; phylum Bacillota; class Clostridia; order Christensenellales; family CAG-917; genus JAAZIO01. The sequence goes on from JAAZIO010000008.1 coordinate 19,107, forward strand.
TAAAGACGAGGAACGAGACCCCACAGAAACCGAACTTAAGGTCATAGACACATACTGGTCAGACCACTGCAGGCACACCACGTTTTTGACAAAGATTGAAAACATAGAGGTTAACAGCTGCAACCCTGAGCTTAAAAGAGCGCTTGAGCTGTACCTCAGTCTTTTTGACAAGCACTATAAAGACAGAAAAGATAAATACCCCTGCCTTATGGATATAGCCACCATCGGAGCCAGGGAGCTTAAGTCGCAAGGGCGGCTCTGTAGTCATGATGTGTCCGAGGAAATAAACGCCTGTTCGATAAAGGTTAAAGTCAATGTAAACGGCAAGGAAGAAGACTACCTTGTCATGTTCAAAAACGAGACACACAACCACCCCACCGAAATAGAGCCTTTCGGCGGCGCCGCTACCTGCCTTGGCGGCGCGATACGCGACCCGCTCTCGGGCAGGGTGTATGTGTATCAGTCCATGAGAATCACGGGGGCGGCGGACCCGACCGACCTTAGAGTCATAAAAGGCAAACTTCCTCAAAGGGTGATAACAAAGACCGCGGCAAAAGGCTTTTCCTCCTACGGCAACCAGATAGGGCTTGCAACGGGAATAGTCGATGAAGTCTACCACGAGGGATATCGGGCAAAGCGCCTTGAAACGGGATTTGTGATAGGTTCCAACAAGGCGGAAAACATCGTAAGGAAAAGGCCCGAGCCTGGCGACATCGTGGTGCTTCTCGGCGGCGAAACGGGTAGAGACGGCTGCGGCGGAGCCACGGGTTCAAGCAAGGCGCACGACTCAAAAAGCGTTGAAACGTGCGGCGCCGAGGTTCAAAAGGGCAACGCCTTAACCGAAAGGAAACTGCAAAGGCTGTTTAAAAACCCCGAGGTCACCAAGATGATAAAGCGCTGCAACGACTTTGGCGCGGGCGGCGTATCGGTAGCAATCGGCGAGCTTGCCGACGGCCTTGAAATAAACCTTGACCAAGTTCCCAAAAAATACGAAGGGCTAAGCGGAACGGAGCTTGCCATCAGCGAGTCGCAAGAGCGCATGGCGGTTGTCATCGAGGAAAAGGACCTTTCGCGCTTTATCGAGCTAGCGAAAGCCGAAAACTTAAAAGCCACAAAAGTTGCCACGGTCACAAAAGAGCCAAGAATAAAGATGTTCTTTAAAGGCAAGGCTATAGTGGACATAAAGAGGGAGTTTTTAAACACAAACGGCGTAACGCAAAAAATAAACGCCGAAATCATCGACCGCAAACCCTCGTTTTTCGATAAAAAGAGCCTGCCTTTTAAGGACGGCGTATTGTCCACGCTTAAAAACTTAAACGTCTGCTCAAAGAAAGGGCTTAGTGAAATGTTCGACTCTACAATCGGAGCGGGCACAGTGTTTATGCCGTTTGGCGGAAAAACCCAGCTCACCCCCGCGATTTCGATGGCGGCAAAAGTCGACCCGCTGGGCGACATGGCGTCTGTCTGCGCTTATGGATTCAACCCCTACCTTATGAGCGACAGCCCGTTTGTCGGCGCGATGTATTCAATTATAGTATCTCTGTCAAAGCTTGTTGCGTCCGGCGCGAGCAAGGATAACGCATACCTGACTCTTCAGGAATACTTCATGAAGCTTGGAAAGGACAAAAAACGCTGGGGAGTTCCTCTTTCCGCGCTGCTTGGAGCCCTTTATGCGCAGCTTAACCTTAAAGTCGGCGCCATAGGCGGAAAGGACAGCATGAGCGGAAGCTTTGAAAACATCGATGTTCCGCCGACCCTCATCTCATTTGCCGTAGCGGTTGAAAAGACGGACAAGCTGATAACAAACGTCATAAACAAAGCGGGCGAGAAGCTTTATATCGCAAAAGTTAAAAAAGACGAGTTCGGGAATCCCGATTTTGAAAGCCTTAACAAAACCTACGAGGCGATGTCTTCTGCGATAGAGAGCGGCAAAATAAGGTTTGCGACGGTTGTCGAAAATGGCGGTGCCGCGGTGGCGGTCATTAAATCCTGCCTTGGCAACGGCTTCGGCTTCAAATTTACAGATGACGCGGACCTTTTCAGCGAGCGGCCCGGCGACATAATATATTCTGCAAGCGAAAAGTTAACCGAAACATCCGAATATCTTGGCGAAACGACAATAAGCAAAGCCTTTACATGCGGCGCTGAAAGCGTCACGATAGAGGAGGCGACAGAGGCTTATACCTCAGCGCTGGAAAAAGTATTCCCAACATATGCAGAGCAAAAGGGAGAAGTCTTTGACGCATCCTACTTCGGCGAAAAGATATATGTATCGAATTCTCTAAACGCGAAACCGCTCGTGTTCCTGCCCGTCTTCCCCGGCACCAATTGCGAGCTCGACACCATGCGCGCTTTTGAAAAGGCGGGCGCAAGGTGCAGCGAGCTCATCGTAAAAAACCTCTCCCCCTCAGACATCGAAGAATCGGTTAAGGCAATCGTAAAGGGCATAGACGGCGCTAATATTTTAATGTTCCCGGGAGGTTTCTCGGGCGGCGACGAGCCTGACGGAAGCGGCAAGTTTATAGCGACGACATTCAAAAACGCAGCGATAAAAGAAGCCGTCGAAAGGCTGCTTGCTAGAGGCGGTCTTATACTTGGCATCTGCAACGGCTTCCAGGCTCTTATCAAGCTGGGCCTTGTTCCCTACGGCGAGATAAGGGACATGACGGAGAGCTCGCCGACGCTGACTTATAACAGGATAGGCCGCCATGTTTCAACGATAGTGGATATAAAAGTTGCGTCCACTAAATCCCCCTGGCTTTCGGCGGTAAATGTGGGCGAAATTTATAAGGTTGCGGTATCTCACGGCGAAGGCAGGTTCAGGGCGGACGGCGAAACGGTAAGAAAGCTTTATGAAAGCGGCCAGATTGCTACGCAGTATGTCGACCCTATGGGCAACCCCACCATGCTTTACCCCTATAACCCCAACGGTTCGGCGTGCGCAATTGAGGGTATAACCAGCTTTGACGGAAGAGTTTTCGGCAAGATGGGCCACAGCGAAAGAATAGGCGAGGGGCTCTATAAAAACATCGAAGGCAACTTTGACATGAAGATTTTTGAGTCGGGCGTAAAATATTTCAAATAAGCAAAAATAATAAAAAAAGTGTTTGCGTTTTTGATTACGCTGTGCTAGTATGGAAAAAATCAAAAGAAGAGACAAAGGTGTCTAAGTGAAAGGATTAACCACGCTAAAAGATTTACCTGTAAGCAAGATTCAAGAGATTATCGATACGGCGCTTTTATTCAAAAAAGGCGAACTGAAAGCCGATTATTCCGGAAAGAAAATGGCGCTGCTCTTCTTTGAAAACTCCACGAGAACCGAATACAGCTTCTGCACCGCCATGCTGAACCTCGGAATCTCGCCGATTTATTTCAACGATCGCGGCTCGTCTATAGCAAAAGGCGAAACGCTCTACGACACCGTAAAGACTTTTGAAAGCTTCGGCATTGACGGGGTGGTTATCAGACACTCTAAGGATGAGTATTTCAGGGATTTGGAAAATATCCAAATCCCTATTTTTAACGGCGGCGACGGCTGCAGCAACCACCCCACCCAGACTTTGCTTGACCTTATGACCATTTACGAGGAGTTTGGAAGGTTTGAGGGGCTTAAGGTCACATTCATCGGCGATATCGCCCACTCAAGGGTAGCCCACGGAAACAACGAGATTATGAGACGCCTTGGAATGGAAACCTACATCTCTGGCCCCGAGCAGTTTGCGGACGTCACCGCGCCTTATATATCATTTGAAAAAGCCATTGAAATTTCCGATGTCATTAACCTATTGAGAATACAGTTTGAGCGCCACACGGGCAAGCTTGATATGACAAAGGAAGAGTATTTTGAGCGCTTCGGCATGACAAAGAAAAGAGAAGCGCAGATGAAAGATAACGCAATCATCATCCACCCCGCGCCCGTAAACAGAGGCATTGAAATCGCGGACGACATGGTGGAGGGAAAAAAGAGCCGCATACTTAAGCAGATAAACAACGGCGTGTATATAAGAATGGCGGTTATATCCATGGTTTTGGAGGGCAAGCTATGAAACTATTACTTAGTGACGGGCTTGTCTTTTTTTCGTCCCAAAGCAAAAGGACAAACATTTTGATAGAAAACGGCAAGATTTCAAAAATTGCCGATAAAATAGACTGCGCTCCCGATAAAGAGATTAACTTAAACGGTCACGCGGTAATACCCGGGGCGATAGATGTCCACGCTCACCTAAGAGAGCCGGGATACAGCCATAAGGAAACAATACTTGGCGCCACGAAAGGCGCGGCAAAAGGGGGAGTGACGACGG
>JAAZIO010000060.1 GCA_012800805.1 Clostridiales bacterium
CCGTCGCCGAAAAGAGAAACGGAAGAAGTAACGTCAAGCCAGCACTCGTCCAAACCGAAACTCTCAACATAATCCGTATAGCTTAAATAAATTTGTTTAACTTCTTTTGAGGCTTGATGGTAGTCGTTATATGAAGCGGGGAGAAGTATCAAGCCCGGGCATTTTTGCTTTGCCTGCCAAATCGTCTCCGCAGTTTTTACGCCAAAGCTTTTTGCTATCTGGTTTTTAGCAAGTATAATGCCGTGCCTCAGTTCAGGATTTCCGCATACGGCGATGGGCTTACCCTTAAGGCTCGGGTCTTTTCTTTCTTCGACCGAAGCGTAGAAATTATTTAAGTCGCAGTGCAGAATGGTTTTTTCCATAGTTTACATTATATAAAAAAAGTTTGCAATTCAAAATAGTTTATTGTATACTGTCAAAAAGACAATAAATGACAAATATTTGAGGTAACTATGATACTTGTCACCGGCGGCTGCGGCTATATAGGCAGCCATACAGTTAGAGAACTCAGTCAAAGAGGCTATGAAGTAGTAGTTTACGATAATCTGACAACGGGACATATAGAATCAATCGGCGACACTCCCTTTGTAAAAGGCGATTTGTTCGATACCGAACTATTAAAAGACACTTTTGCCAAATACGGCGTTACATCGGTCATACATTTTGCGGCCTACTCACTTGTGGGCGAATCGATGACCAATCCCTTAAAATACTATCACAACAATGTATCAGGCACCCTTTCGCTTCTTAAGGCAATGATAGCAAAGGATGTCAAGTATCTTGTATTCTCGTCGTCGGCCGCAACTTACGGAGACACGGGAAGCAATGACCTTATTACCGAAGACACGCCTCAGCGCCCCACCAGCGTTTACGGCATGACCAAGCTCATGATGGAGCAGATGATGGCGGATTTCGATAAAGCATACGGATTAAAATATGTTGCGCTAAGGTATTTCAACGCGGCGGGCGCGCATGATGATGGCGACATCGGCGAAGACCACAATCCTGAAACGCACCTTATCCCCATTATTATGCAAGTTTTGAACGGAAAGAGGGAAAAACTTGGCATTTTCGGAGACGATTATCCCACTCCAGACGGCACCTGCATCAGAGACTATATACACGTAACCGACCTTGCCGACGCTCACATCAAAGCGCTTGAGAGCATAAAGTCGGGCGCCAAGTCCACGGCTTACAACCTCGGCAACGGCAACGGTTTCTCGGTAAGGGAAGTCATAGAAACGGTTGAGAAAGTGGTTGAAAGAAAGGTCAACTACGAAGTTGTCCCGCGTCGCGCCGGCGACCCCGCGGTTCTTGTCGCGTCCAGCGAAAAGATAAAGAGGGAACTCGGCTGGAAGCCCCAATACGACAGCATCGAGAAAATCGTGGCAAGCGCCTGGAAGTGGCACAGCGCTCATCCCGATGGATTCAACGACAAAAAATAGTTTAAGATAAAGTTTGATTGCTTTTGTATGTATAGTAATGTTTTATTCATGCCTGCAGATACTAAGAATATACATACAAAGGTAATTTTTTCATAAGAGAACATTACTACAAGCAAGGAGGTTTCGCCGAAATCTCGGCGAAAATGCTATGGAGAACAACAATCAGGCCGACATACAAAGTGTCGATCTTTCCTCATGCGAAAGTAACAAAGAAATAGGACAAATAGCGCAAAGCATTATCGAAGACATGGTGGAAACAAGCAGTGAGAACGCTGTCCGCCTGATAATCGGCAAAGAAAGAAAGGGGGGATTATTCTCCAAAGGAGAGAGATGCAACCATAAGATAAAACCCGTTAAAAAAGCGGTTATCCCCGCGGCGGGTTTCGGAACGAGGTTTTTGCCCGTTACAAAAGCGCTGCCCAAGGAAATGCTCCCAATTGTGGATACGCCGTCCATTCACTATGTCGTTAAAGAGGCGGTGGACTCGGGCATTACCGAAATTCTGATAATTTTAAGCAGAGGAAAGAACTGCATCGAGGATTATTTCGATAAGTCCGTTGAGCTTGAAAAACAGCTGCAGCAGGCAAAAAAGACGGAGTATCTAAAGCTTATACGAGAAATAAGCTCGATGGCAAATATTCAATATACCCGCCAAAAAGAAATGAGAGGTTCGGGATGGGCCGTCCATTACGCAAAGAGCTTTGTCGGAAATGAGCCCTTTGCCGTGCTGTTCGGCGACGACATCATTTACACAACGGAAGAGCAAAAGCCCGTTACCGCCCAGCTTATCGAAGCATACTACACCACAGGCACATCCATCCTTGGCGTTCAAAGAATTCAAGGCGAGGAGATAAGAAAATACGGTGTGGTAATTCCCGGCGAAACCAACGGACGCCTGACGGAAGTAAA
>JAAZIO010000061.1 GCA_012800805.1 Clostridiales bacterium
GCTCAATGTAAAAGACGGCGTCATTCAGGAAGCGCTTGTCGAAACAATCGGATGCAGCGGCATGACGCACTCCGCGGCGATGGCTGCCGAAGTTCTCACCGGCAAGACCATTCTTGAAGCCCTCAACACCGACCTTGTTTGCGACGCAATCAACACCGCGATGCGCGAGCTGTTCCTCCAAATCGCCTATGGCAGAACGCAGTCGGCTTTCTCCGAAGATGGACTTCCCATCGGCGCGGGTCTTGAGGACCTCGGAAAGGGACTCCGTTCGCAAGTAGGCACAATGTATTCCACATCAAAGAAAGGCCCGAGATACCTCGAAATGGCCGAAGGCTATATCACAAAACTTGCCCTCGACGCCAAGGATGAAATAATCGGATATCAGTTCGTAAGACTCGGCGTTATGATGGAGCTTATCAGAAAGGGCGTCGACGCCAACGAAGCGCTCAAGAAGTGCACCGGCACTTACGGCAGATTTGACGAGGCCGTCAAATATATAGATCCCAGAGAGGAATAAGGAGGCAGACCTATGGCTATAACATTCGAAGGTTATGAAAGAAGAATAGATAAAATCAATAAAGTATTGAATCAATTCGGCATTAAAGATCTGGAAGAAGCAAGACAGATCTGCCTCGACAAGGGCGTCAACTGCGAACAAATCGTAAAGGGCGTTCAACCCATCGCTTTCGAGAACGCCGTTTGGGCCTACACCGCAGGCTGCGCCATCGCCATAAAGAAAAACTGCGTAAAGGCCGCCGACGCCGCCGAAGCAATCGGTATCGGTATACAGGCTTTCTGCATTCCCGGTTCGGTTGCCGAACAGCGTCAAGTAGGCCTTGGCCACGGTAACCTCGCCGCAATGCTTTTAAGAGAAGAAACCAAGTGCTTTGCGTTCCTTGCCGGTCACGAATCATTCGCGGCGGCGGAGGGCGCCATAGGTATCGCAAAAACTGCCAACAAGGTCCGCAAAGAGCCTCTTAAGGTTATCCTTAACGGTCTCGGCAAGGATGCCGCGTATATCATAAGCAGAATAAACGGCTTCACCTATGTCAAGACTCAGTATGACTACTTCACAGGCGAGCTCAACATCGTTTCCGAAACCGCGTTCAGCAACGGCGAAAGAGCAAAGGTTCGCTGCTACGGCGCCGACGATGTAAACGAGGGCGTAGCCATCATGCGCCACGAGAGCGTTGACGTATCAATAACGGGTAACTCCACCAACCCCACCCGCTTCCAGCATCCCGTAGCGGGCACCTACAAGAAGTGGGCAATCGAAAACAGCAAGAAATACTTCTCGGTTGCGTCAGGCGGCGGCACGGGCAGAACGCTCCACCCCGACAACATGGCGGCAGGCCCCGCTTCCTACGGTCTTACCGACACAATGGGCAGAATGCACTCCGACGCCCAGTTCGCGGGCAGCTCCTCTGTTCCCGCTCACGTTGAAATGATGGGCCTTATCGGCATGGGCAACAACCCCATGGTAGGCGCGACGGTAGCCTGCGCGGTAGCGGTTCAGGAAGCCTTAACGAAGTAATTTGTTAAAATAATAAAAGGGCGCTTAGCGCCCTTTTTTATTTTTGTTTTTTTGTCAATAATCATGGCATGGGCAGGAAAATCGACCGAATTTCAATTTGCGCAATAACCTTTATATTGTTTTTTGCGTGGGGGTCATATTTCATAAAAAAACTGACCTTGACCTTTCTTTTTGCCTTTTTAATTACATTTCTTGTCGCGCTTTTGGTTCTTGGCAGAAAAGGCAATAAAAAGCCCTATTCTTATGAGCGTCTTATGACAGAGTTTTGCCTAAAGGGGAACGAATACGCGGCATCTTTGATTTACAGGGCTCTTTCCAACCCAAGCGCCGAACTTTTGGGCAATATCATTAAAAAAGAGTGCGCCCTGTTTGTATGTTCATGCAAATTTTCCGCCTTAAACAAACAGGATATGGCAGGCATAGTAAACAGCGCAAAAAAAGAAGGCGCAAGTGAGGTTTACATTCTTTGCAGAGGCATTGAGCGAGGAGCATATAACCTTGTTCCGAGAAACCTTAAAGTTAAAACCGTAAAGATAGCCGCCGTCTACAAATTTCTTGACAAAAAAAATCTGCTGCCCGAGCTTAGTGAGGAAAAATCAAAGTTTACATTCTCTTTAATCTTAGAATCCGTCTTCAGGCGAGGCGCTTTTAAATACTATATGTTTTCGGGCGCGGTGCTGATACTTATGTCGTTTTTAACGCCCCTTAGGATATATTACATCACAATGGGCAGCATTTCTTTGCTCTTTGCCTTGCTTACCTTAACCCCGCTTGGCAAAGGGGGATTTAAAGAAGACGGCCCGTTTAAAAAATTCGAGGATAGCAATCAAATTACAATAGATGAGCTTTTAAACGATAACAAAGAGTAAATATAAATTATTACGGCTAATAGATATCCTTTAACGGCAAATATATCTTTTAAAAATCGCAGAAAAGCATTAACCTGTCTTTATTGCACTCGATAAAATTTCTTTATTATATTTTTATTTAAATTAGCGAAATAAAAAAAGCGGTTTGCGCCGCTTTTTATTTCATTCTTATGATATCCGTTTGTCCGCAGGAGTATACTTTTTTAAGGTTAGCTTCCGCCTCTTCCCTGCTTTCCGTTTTATAGCCTTTGAAGATGGCTTTTCCTCTCTTTAATACAAACCTTGCTCCGTCGTCTTCCTCTATAATATCGGCCTCGCCTTGCGCAAGCGACTTTTTGAAGCTGTTTATATGCGATACCGTTATCGCAATAGAGTTAAAGCCGCCGTGGCCGTAAACTTCTTCGGCATCCTTTGTGTATAGTTTATATTCATAAATGCCGCCGTTTTCGTAAATCTGGTACCTGCCGAATATTACAGAGTTATCAAACACTCCTTTCCTTGGCGGCCTGGTAATAAACTTTTTTATTACCTGCTCTTCTATAGCGGGGTCAACCGCGCCATTCAACACGCTGTTGATTTTTACTTGGCTCGCGTCAAGATTCAGCGAGTCTATATCATAGCCTACGCCTTGGCTATCCTCTTCCGAAAAGCCTCTCAGCTCGTTTACCGCTTTTGTGTCGGCCTCCTCAGTTTCATCTATTGTCGGTTCGTCCGCTTTAGATGTCGGATTATCGTTTGCTTGCTCACTCTCTTCGATAATTAAATTATCTTCTGCAGTTTCCGTGTTTTCTGCCGCCTGAACAGCGTCGGCTTCCATAGCGGTGTCCATATCGGGGTTGTAAACCGAGGGTTCAAACTCTGTATTTTCTTGTTCTTCTTCCTCTTTTCTAAGCTGGGCTCTTCGCTTAAGCTCTTCCAAAATGTCTATTTTGGTGTTTTCGTTAAGCTCCCAA
>JAAZIO010000062.1 GCA_012800805.1 Clostridiales bacterium
AATTTTTCGCCCTCGTACTCAAGCTCGGTATCAATTGCGTCCCTGGTTGTTCCCGCGACGTCGCTAACGATTACCCTGTCGAAGCCCAAAAGCTTGTTGACAAGCGAGGACTTGCCTGCGTTGGGCTTTCCGACAATAGCTATTTTGAGCCTGTCGCTCTCCTCTTCATAGTCAACTTTGGGCAGGTTTTCAAGCAGGGTGTCCAAGAGGTCACCTATGCCTTTGCCCTGCTCGGCGGAAATGCCTATGGGTTCACCAAACCCCAAGGCGTAAAAATCATATATATTATGCGTTTCGTTGTTGTCGAGCTTGTTTACGCAAACGATAACGGGTTTTTTGGATTTTCTTAAAAAGCTCGCAACCATGTTGTCGTCTTTTGTAAGCCCCGTCTTTCCGTCGGCAACATAACATATTACATCCGCGGTGTCGATGGCTAGCTCAGCCTGCGCCCTTATGTGCGACCACATCTCGTCTTCGGACTTAAGCTCAAGCCCTCCCGTGTCGATTATCGTAAAGGCTTTTCCGCACCACTCGGAATCGGCGTAAATTCTGTCGCGAGTCACACCGGGGATGTTTTCCACAATGGCAATCCTCTCCCCCGCTATTCTGTTGAAAAGCGTGGATTTTCCCACATTGGGACGGCCAACAATTGCAATCAAAGGTTTTCTGCCCATATCATAACTCCGACAAAACTTTAATTGTATCCACTCCCCTTGCGTCGAGAACTTTAAGTTTTACGCCCGTCAGCTTTTTAATGTCTTTTATCGTCATGCTGTCTAAAAACATATCGCCAAGCTCTCTGAGCATAGTGGAGGGAATAAAATATGCGTCGTATTTTTTATTTAGATTGTTTATAGCCTTAACAAGGTCGCCGCCGGTAATCAAGCCGGCAACCGTTACGGTATTGCCAAAGAGATTGTTTTCAACGGCTATGACATCTATCTCAAGAGATAGTTTTTGCTCTATTTCCTTTTTTATCTCCCCAAGCGAGGGAGCAAACGAAAATCCCGTAAATAAGGCTACTTTTTTGTTTATCTTTTTTTCGGTAATTAGGCTTAAGCCGTATTCGATATTGGCTTTAAAGTCCGCAATAAGGCCAACGCCGTTTTCTATCTGACAAAAATCGCCGTAATATTCGTAACTCGGAAGAGGTAGACCCGCCTTTAAATAAAACTCGTCGGAAGCGTAACAAAAACCTCCAAACTTTCTATTTAAACGCTCCACCCTTTTAACCGTTTCCCTGGCTTCCTCTTTGGTAAAGGGCCGCAGCCGCTCAAGCCCCTCCCTGTGTTTTGTAAGACCCACGGGAACGACGGCAAGCGACTTTACGCCCTCTATCTCATGGAGCTTTTCAATCGTCTCTTCCATTATGTCGCCGTCGTTTATTTCGGGAACGCACACGATTTGAGTGTGCATGACTATGCCCGCGTCCGAAAAGCGCCTAATTAAATCAAACATCTCCTTTGTATTGGGATTTTTGACAAGGCGCAGCCTTACGGCTTCATCGTATGCGTGAACCGAAATATAGATAGGGCTAAGCTTCAGCCTTATTATTCTTTCAACTTCAAAGGGAGATAAATTTGTAAGCGTGATGTAACAGCCGCTTATAAACGAAAGGCGGTAATCGTCGTCTTTTACATAAAGGGTTTCCCTTAGGCCTTTGGGAAGCTGGTCAACAAAGCAAAAGGAGCATTTGTTTTTACACCTTATACAGGTAAAATCCTCTACTGTTATGCCAAGAGGTTCGCCCTGCTCCTTTTCGACTTTGAATGTAAGACGCTCGCCGTTTCTTTCAACTTCAATCTCAAGGCTTTCCGCCTCGTCAAAGTAAAACACATCCATCGGCGGGTATCCCTG
>JAAZIO010000063.1 GCA_012800805.1 Clostridiales bacterium
ACCTCCTAACATCGGATTTATCCGCGATAATCAAAGCCGCCGCAACGGCGTTGACGGGAGTTCCCGTGTCCTCGTCGTGGTTGCCGATTGCTGTAACCACGGTTGCTATGTCCTCGGGCGGCAGTCCGATTTTGTTTAAAAGATAAAAAGATATTAGCCCGCCGCTCTGCGAGTGGCTGTCGCGGTTTGTAATGTTTCCGATATCGTGAAGATATGCGGCAACTTTTACAAGGTCAATCTCTTTTTCCGTGTATCCCAGTATTTTCAGCAAATACCCCGCGCGCTCGGCCACTAAAGTGCAATGCGCGCTTCCGTGGTCGGTGTAACCAAGCGCCTTTAAGGCCTCGTCCGCTTTTTTTAAATATATGTTCACTTCTTCATTTGACTTCACTTTTTCATAATAACCCATATGTTCCCTCCTTCATTTGTCTTAAGTTATTATATTCAATTTTTCTCATCTTTTTACCTTAGCGTTTTAATTCCCCCGCTTTATAAGACGATAATTGTGATTAAATGCTCATATAAGTCTTTACGAAGCTAAAATTTGAATACCATTTAAAAATAAAGGATTAAACAAAATGCTATACTTGCATTTAAGTTGATTTTTAACACTGATTGATTTAATTAAATAAAGCAGCTTAAAAATTTAAACTTATTAAATAATATCGTTTTATTTTATTGATTTGCGTAAAACACAATTTCTTACTCGGTGTTTTTTTATATTGAATTTTATTATTAGCGATTAAAAAATTTTAAAAGCAAATAAATTGAAATCGTCTGTTTTTAAATTAATTAGTAACTATCCTTTATATCTATAATTTTTCCGTTCTCTATTGTAAAGAGCCTGCTGCGCTCTCCGATGTATTCTGTGCAGGTCAAAAGCGTCTGGCAGCTTTGCGCCATATTAATCAGTATTTCTTTTCTTGTTTCGTCAAGCTCAGACAGCACATCGTCAAGAAGCAAAACGGGCACTTCTCCCGTCTCTTGCCTGAACATTTTCATTTCGGCAAGCTTAAGCGACAGCGCCGCCGTCCTCTGCTGGCCTTGTGAAGCAAATTTTCTTACATCCTTTCCGTTGATTTCTATCTTAATGTCGTCACGGTGCGGGCCTGCTGAGGTGTATTGCAGTTTCTTGTCCTTTTCCCTTGAGCGCAAAAGAGCGTTTAAAATGCCCTCCTTTGTCGTTTCATAGTCCGCCTCATAAGTTAAGGTCATCTCCTCGCTTCCTTTGCTTATACTTGCGTGTATCTCCTTAGCCATGGGAGCAAGAGAGCTTAAAAAATCAAACCTCTTTTTAACAAGTGTGGCGCCGTGCGTAGCAAGCGTTTCGTCCCACACGTCAAGCATGCCGTCGGCGTCTTTGCCGTGGCAGCCCGTCTTTAGCAGATTGTTTTTTTGCTTTAGAGCTTTTGTATAGCTTGACAGGGCGTTGAAATAGCTTTTTTGCTGTTGCGATAAACTGATATCCAAGAACTTTCTTCTGTTTTCGGGGGCCTCTTTTATGAGCTTCAGTTCATCGGGTGAAAAGTATACGACGTTTAAAATTCCAAGAAGCTCTCCCGCGCGGTTAACGGGAATGGAGTCAATTATTACTCTTTTTTTGCCCCTTTGGTCTATGTGGATTTCTATTTTGTGCGAGCGGTATTTTTTCTCCACCTGGCAGACTATCGCAGAGTATTCCGCCCCTTCCATGATAAGTTCTTTGTCTTTAAAAGTTCTCGGCGAGCGGGCAACGGCGGAAAGGTAAACGGCCTCCAGCATATTGGTTTTGCCCATAGCGTTTTTGCCGCAAATGACATTGAGGCCCGGCAAAAAGGCCGCTTTTTCCTCTTTGTAATTTCTGAAATTTTTAAGATATAGCCCGCTTATTCTCATTTAACCTTATTATACATAAATTTTCTTTTTTTCGGCATAAAGATTGAAATATTTTTCTTTTTTCTCTATAATTAAAAATATGATTAAGCTGGATGAGTTATGGAACGACGCCAAAGGCGAGCTTGCGATTAAAATACAAGCGGTCAGTTTTGACATTTGGATAGACAAGCTCGTTCCCGTATGCTTTATAAAAAATACGCTTGTTCTTTCCACCATTTCGGTTTCTTCAAAACGCGAGATAGACAAAAAATATCTTGACATAATTAAAGAAACTGTCTCCAATATCAATCCTCAGGTTAAAAATGTCGAAATTATAATAGAGGCGCAAAGAGAGCAATATCTGCAAAAGCAAGACAGCTTCGTTGAGGACGAAGGCTTTGTGGTCATGGCAGAAACCCAGCCCCAAACAGAGCTTTGCAGGTTTATCGAAAAATATACATTCGAGCTGTTCGTAAAGGGTAAAAACAATGAATTTGCGCTTGCGGCCGCAAAAGCCGTCGCCGAAAATCCAGGAGGAAACTATAATCCGCTCTTTATTCACAGTTCCGTCGGTCTCGGCAAAACGCACCTTTTGCACGCCATCGGAAACTACTTAAGAAAAAATTCTCCAAGAACCAAAGTTTTATATGTAAACTCCGCTGATTTCACAAATGAGCTTATAAACTCGATTCGAAACAGCTCTGAAGATAAAGACGTAAGCAATCGTTTTCGCGAAAAGTATCGCAGCGTTGACGTTTTGATGATTGACGACATTCAGTTTCTTGCGGGCAAAGAGGCGACGCAGGAGGCGTTTTTCCATATATTCAATGACCTTTACCAAAACAGCAAGCAGATAGTAATCACTTCCGACCGCGCGCCTAAAGATTTGCAAAAGCTCTCCGACAGGCTTATTACCCGTTTTTCCTGGGGACTTACCGCGGACATCCACGCGCCCGACCTTGAAACCAGAATCGCTATTTTAAAGAGCAAGGCGCAGCAATATAAATTCAATCTCTCTGACGCCGTAGCGACATTCATTGCCGAAAACAGCACATCAAACATCAGAGAAATTGAGGGTCTTTTAAATAAAATCATATTCTATTCATCTTTAACAAACCGTGTCGTTGACTCTAAAGAGCTTGCGATGGAGGCTCTAACCGATTTTATCGAAGATAGAAAGGACACTATAGACGAAAGCGACATAATAGCCACAACCTGCAAATACTTTAACGTTACGACCGAAGACCTTGTCGGCAAGAAAAAGAACAAAGCTATCGTTGAGCCTAGAATGATTGCCATCTATCTTATAACCGATATGCTTTCTTTGCCTCTTGTAAAAATCGGACAGATTTTCGGCGGCAGGGACCATACCACCATCATTCACGCAAGGTATAAAATAGCGGAAGAATTAAAGAGCAATCCAAGGATTAGAATAATCGTAACAGACATAAAAAACATGCT